>CAZXDQ010000077.1:0-7764 GCA_964639405.1 uncultured Syntrophomonadaceae bacterium
GGATATGAAATTAAAGGGGGTGCCTACCCAGGATATCGCCCTGGTGGTATTTGCTCTTTTAATTACTTTAGTAATAGGAATCTTATTAAGTATTCTTTTAAGGGATATACCTGGAGGGGTATATATATCCATTGTTATCAGCGCCCTGCTGGTATATTTGGGTGTTAAATTTGTTATGAACAGGAAAGAAGAATTTTCATTTTTAACTTCCCTCTTCAAAAAGCCTTCCTTCGGCGGCAAAAAAGGAGAACCAGAAAGTTTATCGCCAAAAGTTATGGACACCAGCGTTATTATCGACGGTAGGATTATAGATATATGCAAAGCTGGTTTTTTGGAAGGTACTTTAATAGTTCCTGAATTTGTTTTGGAGGAGCTTCGCCATATAGCTGATTCCCCTGATCTATTAAAGAGGAATCGAGGTCGGCGGGGTTTGGATATCTTGAATAAAATACAAAAAGAACTGGATGTCCTGGTTAAAATTTATGAAGGAGATTTTGAAGACATTGCTGAAGTTGACAGCAAACTGGTTAAGCTTGCCAAAATCACCGAAGGAAAAATTTTAACCAATGATTACAATCTTAACAAGGTTTGCGAGCTGCAGGGGGTGCCGGTTTTAAATATAAATGAATTAGCTAATGCGGTCAAACCAGTTGTCCTCCCGGGCGAAGAAATGACTGCCCAAATTATCAAAGATGGCAAGGAGGCAGGCCAAGGCATCGCTTACCTGGACGATGGCACTATGATTGTGGTAGAGCATGGGAAGAAACACATAGGGGACACCATAGAAGTAACGGTGACCAGCGTTTTACAGACGGCTGCAGGAAGAATGATCTTTGCCAAACCTAAAAGTGCTTCCGAAAAAGTTTCCGAGGTGCAATAGTGAGGGAAGCAATTATAGTGGCGGCAGGAAGAGGTCGGAGAATGGGGAATTCCCTCCCCAAGCAGTTTTTAGAGTTGGGGGGGAAGCCAGTGCTGGTGCATTCAGTGCAGAGGTTTTTAAAGGAATCTTCGTTTGCCCAGGTAATAGTGGTGGTTCCCCAGGGCTATTTGGAATATTCTTACCAGCAAGTGCTGGGCCCCTGGCTTAATTTGGAAAACCTAGTAGTGGTAGAAGGGGCAGCAGAGAGGCAAGAATCAGTTTTTCATGGTTTGATGGTTTGCGGTAAGGATTGTAAAAGTGTGTGTATTCATGATGGGGCCAGACCCTTGGTTTCCTCAAACCAAATCAAGGAGGTCACCGAAGCCGGAGAAAATTATGGCGCTGCTACCTTGGCGGTTCCTCTACAAGATACTTTAAAAGAGATTGATGAGACAGGTTGGGTAGTAAGAACTTTGCCCAGGGATCGGTACCGCTTGATTCAAACTCCCCAGTGTTTTAATGTTCCCTTGTTGTGGCGAGCGCATAACATGGCAAAGCAAGAGGGATTATCGGTCACGGACGATGCTTCTATGCTGGAATTTATAGGTGAAACAGTCAAAACGGTGTCGGGTTCCTATAGGAACCTCAAAATTACCACCCCAGAAGACCTGGCGTTAGCCGAGGTCCTGTTGGAGTTGGAGATGAATAATTGAGATATGTTTCGCATTGGTTGGGGTTATGATTTGCACCCCTTGGTGGAGGGGCGCCCTTTAATTTTGGGAGGGATAGAAATTCCCTTTTACAAGGGATTGTGGGGACATTCTGATGCTGATGTCCTAACCCATGCTATCATGGATGCCATGTTAGGCGCCCTGGCATTGGGTGATTTGGGAGTCCATTTTCCCGAGGACCGGGAAGAATTCAAGGGAGCTTCCAGTATAAGCCTTTTAAGTAGGGTCACGAAAATGATTGGGGATTGTGGTTACTGTACCGTAAATTTAGACTGCACGGTTATTGCTGAAAAACCCCGGCTGCAGAATTATATTTTTGAAATCAGGCAACAGTTATGCGGGATATTGGAGGCGCCCCTTAACAGGATTAGCGTAAAATCCACTACCAACGAAGGAATAGACGGCTTAGGTGCTGGGGAAGGCGTGGCTGCCCATGCGGTGATTTTGCTGCAAGAAATTAATTCTTAGCAGTATTGCGTTGACAGGGTGGTTTAAAGCTTTTATAATTCCCATATAACAGGATGCAATAGGTTTAAATACAAAAATGCTGTGAAGAAGAGAAGTACGGTAGTAGAGCCGCCAGAGAGGGACTTTCACTGGCTGAAAAGGGTCCTGGGATTTCGGCTACCGGAAATGCGCTTTGGAGCAGGTTGTCGGAACGGTGCGATGCTCATTATGGCAACCCGGTTCTTCCCGTTATCTTAATGGAGAGGGGTTTTTCGCCAATTCTGGCGGAAAGCTCAAGCAGAGTGGAAGCGCGGCAATAGCCGTCTCTGTTGGTTTTAACGGAGACGGTTTTTTTATTAGTATTCTTTCCTTAATTTTTTTTATAAGTAGCAGTTTTTTTAACTCACTGCTTAGAGGGAGGGGATGATTTTGTTTCAACGGATTAAAAGGGATGTGGAAGTAGTTTTCGAGCGAGATCCTGCCGCTAAGTCGGTATGGGAGGTGTTTCTCTGTTATCCCGGGTTTCATGCCCTCCTTTTGCACTATCTGGCCCACTTTTTTCACCGAAAAGGTTGGGTTTTGCTGCCCCGGCTTATTTCCCAGGTTAACCGTTTGGTTACCGGGATAGAAATCCATCCGGGAGCCCAGTTGGGCGAAGGTCTTTTCATTGATCACGGCATGGGTGTAGTTATAGGAGAGACCACCGAGATTCATGAAAATGTAACCCTGTACCAGGGGGTTACGTTGGGAGGCACGGGGAAGGAAAAAGGCAAGAGGCATCCCACGGTTAAATCCAATGTAGTGATAGGTGCAGGAGCAAAAGTTTTGGGCCCCATTGAAATAGGGGAACATGCCCGGGTAGGGGCAGGCTCGGTAGTGCTGCAGTCGATTCCCCCTTACACCACGGTAGTGGGTATTCCTGGACGCATTGTAGTGCAGAGAGGAGAACGGGTGCCTTCTATTAACTTGAATCACACGGATATGCCTGATCCGGTATCAGGAATGTTGGATTGTTTACAAGGTCAGATTGATCAATTAAGATACGAATTGGACGAAAGTTTTAGAGAAAAAGATGACCAGGGGGTGCGATAATTGGAATTGCAAATATATAATACTCTTGCTAGAAAGCGAGAAGGGTTTGTGCCACTGGAAGAAGGTAAGGTAAGGTTTTATGTTTGTGGCCCCACCGTTTACGATTATATACACTTGGGAAATGCTCGCATCTTTATAATTTTTGACGTGTTTAGGCGTTATTTGGAAAAATGCGGTTATCAAGTGATATACGTGCAAAATTTTACCGATATAGAAGACAAGATGATCCATCGGGCGGAAGAATTGGGGATTACTGTAAAGGAATTGGCAGAGAGGTTTATTGATGCGTATTTAGAAGATGCCTCCTCTTTGCGGATAAAGAAAGCCACTTATCACCCCCGAGCTGCTGAACATGTCCAGGAAATTATAAAACTAATTGAAGCTCTGTTGGAGAAAGGAATGGCATATCAAAGCGGCAGGGATGTCCTCTTCTCTACCCAAAACTTCCCTGACTACGGGAAACTGTCGCAGCAGAAGAAGGAAGAATTGGTAGCAGGGGCAAGGGTGGAAGTAGACGAAAACAAGCAACATCCCCTGGATTTTGTCTTATGGAAAGGAGAAAAGCCAGGAGAGCCCGCCTGGGATAGCCCCTGGGGCAGAGGCAGGCCTGGCTGGCACATAGAGTGTTCGGCTATGGCTATGTGCTACCTGGGGGATACGGTAGACATCCATGCTGGTGGACCCGATTTGGCCTTTCCTCATCACGAGAATGAAATTGCGCAAAGTGAAGCGTGCACCGGTCATACTTTCGTGCGTTATTGGATGCATTCGGGGTATTTGAATATTAACAAAGAAAAAATGTCCAAATCGTTGGGAAATGTATTGACGGTCAGAGAATTGCTGAAGCAGTATCAGCCTTTGGATTTGAGGTTTTTGATTCTTTCGGCTCATTACCGCAGCCCGTTAAATTTTGATGAAGAGCAGATGCAGAAGGCTATTAGCGGAAGGAGAAGACTGCAAAATTCTTTGGATAACTTGCGGTCCGCTTTTTTAAGGGCTAAAGACAAAGAGCAGGAAGAGGCAGAACGCAGGCTGGAAGAGGAGCTTTCCAGAGCCAAAAAAGACTTTGAGGCTGCTATGAAAGATGACTTTAATACTGCCGAAGCCTTCAGCGCCCTCTTCAACTTGAGTCGGGAGGTCAATAATTATCTTCACCAGCCGGAATTGCAAAGGAGTCTCCTCCGTTTAGCCTGGGATTTTTACCGGGAGTGCAATGAAGTGTTGGAAATACTAGACCTGCCCGAAGGCTCACCGGAGGAAGAAGAATTGGACGAAAAAGTGCGCCAGGCTATAGAAGAAAGGGAACGCGCCCGCCAGGAGAAAAATTTTGCCACCGCTGATCGCATCCGGGATGAACTTAAGAACCAGGGCATTCTCTTGGAAGACACTCCCCATGGGGTCAGGTGGAAAAGAATTCAATAGTGGCCCTCTTTTTTGCAAAAGGGGATTAACGGGAATTAATATATAAAGAGGAGAAGGGGCTTGGTTGAATTTAAGCAGGGGTTCTCCTTAAGGGTTTCCGGTTTCTCCCATCCTCAGTTAGAGGGTTAGGCGCAGAGGTTAAATAGGACCCGTTTTGTTTTTACCCTAGTTTAAAGTATAATAAAATTTAAGAATTCAAGAAAAGCGGTGATCCAAGTGCAGGTTGTTTTACTTAGCTTCACTCCAGACCCGGAACAGACAGTGGCGGCGGCAGCGAGATTGTGCTATTCCGATGCCGGAGCCGGAGAATTAAGGGAACAAATGGGAAGAGAACGGACGGTTTCCTTTATAAAGAAGTTGTTGTCGATGGGGCATGAATCTCCTCTGGAGCATGCTAACTTTACTTTTGGCATGGAGGGGGTGAGCCGGACTCTTACCCATCAATTGGTTCGCCACCGGATCGCCTCTTATTCGCAGAAATCCCAGCGATACGTAGATGAAAGCAGTTTTGAGTATATCATTCCTCCCAGCGTAAAGAAGGAAGAGGAGGCTTATCACCTTTATGTCCAGCAGATGGAAAAAATTAGAGAGGCTTATGCAGCATTGGCAGAGAAGGTTCCCCAGGAGGATGCCCGCTATCTCCTTCCCAATGCCTGTGAAACCAAGCTGGTGGTTACCATGAACGCCAGGAGCCTGCGCAATTTTTTCCGATTGAGAATGTGTCGAAGGGCGCAATGGGAAATAAGAAATTTGGCAGAAAAAATGTTTGAAGAAGTAGAGCGGGTGGCACCTATGCTGCTCCATAAAGCGGGTCCCCCCTGTGAAGCGGAAAATTATTGCCCAGAAGGAAGGTACTCTTGTGGGAAATTGCTCCACAAGCGAGAAGCAGAAACCACCCGGGGGATTTGTGAGGAATAAATATGAATAAAAGAAAGGAATTGGTAACGGGCAGAAGAAATGTTTTTGAGGCCCTGCAGTCCGGGAGCGTGGTAGAATTATGGATTATGCGTGGCTCCCGGGGAAAAATAGAAAAGGTAGTAGAGCAGGGAAAAGAACAAGGGGTTCCGATTAAGTGGTTGCCCAAAGAAAAATTCCGGGAATGGACTGGCCAAGCATCTGTTCACCAGGGGATTGCTGCTCTGGTAGAGGCTTATCGCTATGGTACCTGGGAAGGCTTTGAGCATTCTAGAAAAAAATCTCCCCCAACGGAGATGGTTTTGCTTCTAGATCACCTGCAGGATCCCCACAATTTAGGAGCTCTAATTAGAACAGCGGAAGCAGCTGGGGTAGGCGAAATTATAATTCCCAAAGATCGTTCGGTAGAAGTTAATGCCACCGTACGCAAAGTTTCAGCCGGTGCAGCGGAATGGGTTTCCGTAATCAAAGTAACTAATTTGGTGCAGACTATCCATAGTTTGCAGCAAATGGGTTATTGGATTTACGGTGCTTCGGAAGAGGGGGCATGTCCTTACTATCAGGTAAACTGGGAAGCTCGTTCAGGATTGGTTTTGGGTGGGGAAGGAAAAGGACTTTCCAGGTTAGTAAAGGAAAACTGCGATCAATTAGTGTACATTCCCATGTTCGGGAGGGTAAGTTCTTTAAATGTTTCCGTCAGCGGGGCTTTGTTAATGTTTGAGTACCGGCGGCGGGTAGAAGGGTGGCAGTAAGGTGTTCCGCATTTTGTTAGTAGATGGTTACAACATCATTAACCAGTGGGAGGATTTAAGGCAGCTGGGAAAAGAAAACATGGAAGAAGCAAGGCTCCGGCTGGTTGATGCTTTGTCTCGATATGGCAGCTTGTATTGGAACCGCATAGTGGTAATTTATGATGCTTACCGGGTAAAAACCCTACCTGAAACCTTTCCGGAACCGGAAAGTCAGGTACAGGTTTATTATACCCGCAGGGGTGAAACGGCAGATCACCTTCTAGAAAAGCTCTGCCTGGATAACCGGGATAGGGGTAAGGTGGAGGTAGCTTCTTCTGATCGGCTGGTTTTGCATATGGCTGGAAAAGCAGGAGCGGGGCAGCTATCTGCTGCGGCTTTGGGTGAAAAGCTGCGGGCCTTGGAGGAAGAAGGGCAACGCAAGTTTGCTGGAGGTAACCAGCAGCTTCCTAAAAGCCCCATTAATCAAAAGATTGCTCAGGAAAGGTTGGAGAATTTGCTTATGGGAGAAAAAAGCAAGCCAACCTAGCATCGATTACCGCTAGCTTTTAAGCTTTAGAAAAAGGTTAACAAGGCTTGACCCTTTTCAAAGCTTTAGGATATAATGTCTACGGAAAATCCTCATATGAACGGGGGCGAGGTCAGTGAGTCTTTCAGTACAGGGAACCAGTATGCCGCAGGCCGTAACTCCGGAAGTGGAATGCAAAAATGACGAAGAAATTGCTTTAGAAGCTAAAAATGGTGACCACTTAGCCCTGGAATACTTGATTAACAAGTACAAGAATTTTGTAAAGTCGAAAGCCAGATCCTACTTTCTGGTAGGCGCTGACCGGGAAGATATCATCCAAGAAGGGATGATCGGGCTCTACAAAGCTATCCGGGATTTTAAAGGCGACAAACTCTCCTCATTCAGGGCTTTTGCAGAACTGTGTATTACCCGTCAAATGATTACTGCTATCAAGACGGCAACCCGCCAAAAGCACATTCCCCTCAATTCTTACGTATCTTTAAACAAACCCATTTATGACGAAGATTCTGACCGAACCCTGTTGGACATCCTATCGGGCACTAAAATAACTGATCCCGAGGAGTTAATGATCAACCGGGAAGAGTATTACGATATTGAGTTCAAAATGGGAGAAATTTTGAGCGAATTGGAGTTGAGAGTTTTGACCCTGTACCTGGAAGGCAAGTCTTATCAAGAAATAGCAGTGGAATTATCCCGCCACGTTAAATCTATTGATAACGCTTTGCAGCGAGTAAAGAGGAAGCTGGAAAGGTATTTGGAAATTCGTAGAGGATAAAGTTTTTCTGGTGCTATCTTTCCCCATCTGTTGACAAGATACATACCAAGAGGTATAATCAATAACGGTCAGGTTCAGTTTGTTGTTATTGAGCGAGCGGGTGTAGCTCAATGGCAGAGCCCTGGCTTCCCAAGCCAGTCGCGTGGGTTCGATTCCCATCACCCGCTCCAAGTATGGTATTTAATTAATGATAACGCGGGGTGGAGCAGTCAGGTAGCTCGTCGGGCTCATAACCCGGAGGTCGC
>CAZXDQ010000078.1:0-7756 GCA_964639405.1 uncultured Syntrophomonadaceae bacterium
CCTGGAACCCCAGGGAATTTTATTATCCAACGGTCCGGGGGACCCGGCACCTCTGGATTATCTTATTCCTACCATTAAAAAGTTGACCGGCAAATACCCATTTATGGGCATCTGCTTAGGTCACCAGTTGTTGGCCCGGCTTTTGGGAATAGAAACCTTTAAACTTCCTTTTGGGCACCGAGGCATTAATCATCCGGTTAAAGCGGAAAAAACGGGGCAAGTTCTGATCACCACCCAAAACCACGGGTTCTGTTTAAGAGCAGACCAGGAATACCCCGCCAACACTTTTATTACTCACAGAAGTCTGTTCGATGGGACCGTGGAAGGAATCGAAAACCCGGATTGGGCTTTATTCTCCGTCCAATATCATCCCGAAGCCTCTCCCGGCCCCCTGGATAGCGAAAATCTTTTTCAAAGCTTTTGCCAGAAGCTGGACAATCCTTGATGTTTTTTAATTAAATTTGCCATAATTTTAGACTGGAGCAAAGGAAGGTAAGCCATGCCAAAAAGAAAAGATCTGGAAAAGATCCTGATTATAGGTTCCGGGCCTATTGTCATAGGACAGGCCTGCGAATTTGATTACTCCGGAACTCAAGCTTGCAGAGCCTTGAGGGAAGAAGGTTATCAAGTAGTCCTCATTAACAGCAATCCCGCCACCATTATGACTGATCCGGATATGGCTCAACGCACTTACCTGGAACCCCTTACTGCCGACATGGTGGAAAAAGTTATCTCCCGGGAAAAACCCCAAGCTCTGCTTCCCACCCTGGGAGGACAAACCGCCCTTAACCTGGCCGTGGAACTGGAAGAAGCAGGAACCTTAGCCAGGCACGGCGTAGAACTCATTGGTGCCAACAGCCAGGTAATTCAAATAGCCGAAGACCGAGAGCTTTTTAAAACTGCCATGGAAAAAGCAGGTTTGGAAACTGTGAAAAGCTGTCACCTAAATAATATCAACGACGCCCTGGATTTCGCAGAAACTATCGGCTACCCCCTGGTGATCAGGCCATCTTTTACCCTGGGGGGAGCTGGCGGAGGTATCGCCTACCACGAAGAAGAACTTAAAGAAAAAGTAGCTTACGGATTGCATATCAGCCCCCTCAATCAAGTCCTGGTAGAAGAAGGCGTCCTGGGCTGGAAAGAGATAGAACTGGAAGTTATGAGGGACAAAAATGACAATGCAGTCATTGTCTGCTCCATTGAAAATGTGGATCCTATGGGCGTGCATACAGGAGAAAGCATCACCGTAGCTCCAGTCCAAACTTTAACCAACCGGGAGTACCAACTCATCAGGAGTTCCTCAATAAAAGCTCTCCAACCGGTAGGGGTAACTACCGGGGGCTGTAATATCCAGTTTGCCTTTGATCCCAACAGCGACCGCATCGTGGTAATTGAAATGAACCCCCGGGTCTCCCGATCTTCTGCCTTGGCTTCCAAAGCCACCGGCTTCCCTATTGCAAAAATTGCCGCTAAGTTGGCGGTAGGCTATTCCCTGGATGAACTGCCCAATGACATCACGAAAAAGACCCCCGCTTCTTTCGAGCCTTCCCTGGACTACTGCGTAGTCAAAATACCTCGTTGGGATTTTTCCAAGTTTCCCGAAGCCGATCCAACTCTCACTACCCAGATGAAATCAGTAGGGGAGATTATGAGCCTGGGAAGGACCTTTAAAGAAGCCTTTCACAAGGCCCTGCGCTCGCTGGAACAGGATCACTACGGATTAGAAATGAACCACCAACTCCCCCTAACGGAAAGGGAACTGCATTACCAACTGTCCACTCCCCATGCAGAAAGGATTTTTTACGTGGCGGAAGCCTTTCGACAGGGCATGGGAATAGAGCAAATCCATCAACTCACCCGCATAGACCGTTGGTACTTGGAACAGCTACAGGAGATATTAAAAGAAGAACACCGGTTGCTTTCAGAAGGTGCATCCTCTTTGACCCCTTCCCGACTGTACTCTTTAAAAGAAATGGGTTTTTCCGACGGGTATTTGGCCCCGCTAGTGGGAGTTACCGAAGAAGATATCCGCCAACGGCGGATGGAACAAGAAATTCGTCCCTCTTTTCGCTGTGTAGATACCTGCGCCGGTGAATTCGAAGCCTACACCCCCTACTATTATTCCACCTATGAGAATTCTTCAGAAGTAACTCCTTCCCACCGTTCCAAAGTAATGATTCTGGGAAGCGGCCCCAACCGGATAGGGCAGGGAGTTGAGTTTGACTACTGTTGTGTGCAGGCCGCCTTTGCCTTGGAGCAAATGGGATATGAAGTTATTATGGTAAACTGCAATCCGGAAACAGTTAGTACCGATTACGATATATCTCACCGCCTCTATTTTGAACCCCTCACCCAGGAAGATGTGCTTCATATATACCAACAGGAAAAACCCGAGGGAGTTATACTGCAGTTTGGGGGGCAAACACCTTTGAAGTTGGCCCTCCCCCTTCTGGAAAGGGGCATAAACATATGGGGCACCTCACCCCGGGATATAGATCGGGCAGAAAACCGAAGAGAATTCGCTGAAATCGTGGAAAAGTTACAGTTGAAAGAACCCCCCTATGCCACCGCTTCTTACCAGGGGGAAGCCCTGGAACAGGCTCAACAATTAGGATTTCCAGTTTTGGTGCGCCCCTCCTACGTCCTGGGCGGACAGTCCATGCAAATAGTCTATTCCCCCGATCAGCTTAGAGAATACCTGGAAGAGTGCCCGGAAATATCCGCCAGCCATCCCCTGCTGATGGACAAATTCTTGGAGGGTGCGGTAGAAGTAGACGTAGACGCCATAGGTGACGGGGACCATGTCTTTATCGGTGGGATTATGGAACACGTGGAACACGCTGGAGTGCATTCGGGCGACAGCAGCTGCGTAATACCTCCTTTCAGCCTCCAACCAGCTGATCTAGAAAAAGTGCGGGAACAAACCTATCAGTTAGTGAAGGAGCTTAAAGTAGTAGGTCTATGCAATATCCAGTTCGCATTGAAAAATGGAACCATTTATTTAATTGAGGCCAATCCCCGAGCCTCCCGAACAGTACCTTTTGTAAGCAAGACCTTGGGCATATCCTTGACCCGGGTGGCTACCAGGGTTATGGCTGGAGAAAAGCTACACCATATGGGGTTGTTACAGGAAATTCATCCTCCCCACGTATCAGTCAAGGAAGCAGTTTTGCCCTTTTCCCGATTTCCAGGTGTGGATATAGTACTGGGGCCAGAAATGCGATCCACAGGGGAAGTAATGGGAATAGACAGGAATTTCCCTTTGGCTTTTGCCAAGTCCCAATTAGCAGCGGGCACTCCCCTCCCCTTGGAAGGAAAAATATTTATCACTGTTGCAAACCGAGATAAAAGGGAGGCCATCTACCTGGCGCAAGAACTACATCGCTTGGGCTTCTCTCTGCTGGCCACTGCAGGAACCGCAGCAACAATTAGGGAAAGCGGCATTCCGGTGGAAGAAATACCCAAATTACAAGAAGGCCGCCCCAATGTCTTGGACTACATGGAACGCCAGGAAATAGCCCTTATCATCAACACCCCCCAGGGAGCCGATTCCCACAGTGATGAAGCCCGCATGCGCCAGACAGCGGTTTCCAAGGGGATTTCCATTATTACCACTCTTAGGGCCGCCAAAGCTGCTTTGGCAGGCATAAAAACCATGCAGGAAGAAGGCATGAAGGTAAAAAGCCTTCAGGAATACCAGCAGGAACTACCTTCTAACCTGAAATAATTGAAAACCTGAAGCAGTCTGGTTTCCTGTCCGGGCTACAAATTACCAGCGCTTCTTATACTATTTCTCTCCATTGCTGATTCTTTAGAGACTCTCCCCAGATAATGCCACCATTTCCCTTTCCTTTCACTAATAGCTTTTTATGTTTTTGTATAAAATATGACAAATTGTTGTTAGGTTATTGACATAACTAATGTCATAAAATATAATAGAGCTGAAAGCGGGGTGAGGGTATGAGCTTCAAAAATGAACCTTTATACAGCATCAGCGTGGCATCCCGTTTAGTAGGAGTAAGTCCTCGGGTTTTGCGAAGCTATGAAGATGCTAAGCTCATCTCCCCCTATCGCACCGATGGTCAAACCAGATTGTTCTCAAATCAGGACATCAACAAGCTAAAAGTAATCTATTACCTGCACCAGGAAAAAGAAATCAATCTAGCAGGCATTAAAGCCATTTTCCAACTTATGAAACATTTCCATCAAACCCAGGTTCCAGAGAGTTGCAACTCTTCCCTGGAAGAAAATATTCTCAATCAGCTGGAGGAAATTGCTCCGGATTTGTAAAGAAAGAAATAACCAAAAACTCTGTTAGGAGGTGGGAACAATGGCAGACTTGATCAGAAGAGGAAGAAGTAGAGGAAGACCTTTTACAGACTTAATGGATATAAGGGATGAAATGGACAGGTTGTTGAGCGATACTTTTGGAGGTCGAGGTTGGGAAGAAAGATTCGGCTGGACACCCGCTTTAGATGTGGAAGAAGGAGAGAACGAATTCATTGTAAGCTGCGAGCTGCCCGGAATAAATAAAGATGATGTCAACATTTCAGTGGTAGACAACACCCTGACCATATCGGGAGAAGTAGGAGAAGAGCAAGACGTGCAGGAAAAAAACTACCACCTGAAAGAAAGAATAAGGGGCAAATTCAGCAGGCAGGTAGCACTGCCCAGTGCAGTAGATCATCAGAATGCCGATGCTTCCTACAAAGACGGTATCCTTACCATCAAACTTCCCAAAGCAGAAGAAGCCAAACCTAAGCAGATCGAAATAAAAGGCGAATAACCAAAATTTCCAATAGAAGGAGGATTTTATGCCCGAGGTGAAGGTGCTAGTGGTATTTCACCCGGAGCAATTTCCTTTCTTATAAGAAGGGAAGGTTCATCCTTCCCTTCTTCTTTGAATTTGTCCTCCAGCAACTGTCCTCCTACACCTACATCCCCGTGGGTACTCTTTCTTAAATAAACTACAAAGGCTCCCTGATGTATCCCAGTAACTTCACTGGCTTTTTCTGTAAAAGACTTTATTAACTCTCGTTTCCCTTGTTCTTCCAGCTCGGGACCGTAAAAAAAGATAGTAGGCATTTCTCTACCTCCTTTACTTTTAGGATCATTATATCCCAATCATCAAATAATTCTCAACAACTGGTCTAACAAAATGGCTAGCGTCCCCGCTAATAATATAAGATAAATAGGGCTTATGCGGGTCATAAATAAGAGAACCAAAGAGCCGATAAAAAATGCCCCTTGGTATAAATCCAACAATACCGCTTCTCCCAGATACACGGCAGCTAGAAAGATAAGAGCAATAGCTGCCGGACGTATACCCATTAGTAAAGCTTCCCGCCAGCTAACCGGCGCAACTTTCTTAGAAAGGTAGAAAGTTAATCCTAAAATAATTATAGAGGGGGAAATAACTCCCAGAGTGGCCAACAACGAGCCACCGATTCCTGCCACTTCGTAGCCTATAAAGGTTGCGGTGTTAATCGCTATTGGACCAGGGGTCATTTCGGCTATGGCCATTATATCCAAAAACTTTTCCAAAGAAAGCCAGCCCTGCCTTTCAATCAACTCTCTTCTCATCAAAGGAATCATGGCATAGCCGCCGCCAAAGCAGATCAGCCCGATTTGAAAAAACAAGTAGTATATTTCCCAGAAAATCAAGGGGCTTCATCCTTTTTTTCCCTGTATAAAATAGTTCCACCTACAGCTCCTACTAACAAAATTATAAAAGGATGCAGATCTAAAAAATATCCTCCCCCTAAAAGGAGCAGGAACAAACCACCACCTTTCCAATCCTTAACAGCATTTCTCCCTAACCTCCATGCTGCCGCCACAATTAATGCTACTACCGCTGGCAGTATTCCCTGAAAGGCTGATATCACCAAGGGGTGATCTCGGTAGTCCATCAAATAAGAAGCAATTAATAAAATAATGAGGAAAGAAGGGAGGGCCGTGCCCAATACAGCAAAAAAGGCTCCTTTTGCCCCATATAGGCGGAAACCCACCTGGAAAGCGGTGTTTATCGCCAAGGCTCCAGGCACACTCTGGGAGAGAGCGATTACCCTTAAAAATTGTTCTTCTTCTATCCACTTTTTCTCTTCCACCATAGTCCTCTGGATAACAGGCAGCATAACGTAGCCGCCTCCAATAGTAAACAGTCCTATCTTGAAAAATATTCCAAATAAGCGCCCCATCTCCTGGACCTGGTAATAAAAATTCATAAACTGCATATGTCTATGAGGCAAAACTCGTCCACCTTCCCCTTCTTAAGAGCTTAGGGCAACTAATAAAATTACCATACTGTATCGAAGCTCCTTGATTATCCTACCTAAAACAAAAAAGAGGGTGCTCCCTCTTTTTGTTTAAAACATAAATATATCGGCTCTTTCCAGAAGCCCCTGAGTGCCTTTGGCTTATATTTATTGGCAACCTTACTCTATTCCCCAAAATATTTGCTGTCGTAACCACTCTTTAATTATCCTGATCCTCTAAGTAACCTAATTGGGCAGAAAGCCGCCTTCCTACTTCTTTGATTACCGGCAAAATTTGGTTGTGCACATAAGCATTATTCATTCGAGCGGCCACTCCCGAAACGCTTATAGCCGCTACCGCCAGTTGATCATAATTAAAAACGGGAACAGCCACACATCGAATGTGTTCCTCTAATTCGCCCCAATCCAAGGAATAGCCTTCCCCCCTAATTCTCTCTAACTCCATTCTCAAATCATCCGGGTTAGTTATGGTATCAGTAGTAAACTTTTCAAAATTTATCTGAGAAATAATTTCTTCCCGCTCTTTTTTCGGCTTAAAAGCCAACAAAGCTTTGCCCGAAGCGGTGCAGTATGCTGGTCCGCGATTACCGGCCTGAGCAAACATACGAACTACTACCCGCCTTTCCGGTTCCTCCTGATCAATAAAAACCACTTCCGCTCCATCCAGAATGGCTAAATTGACAGTTTCTTCGCATCTTTGAACCAATTCTTCCAAAAAAGGCTTGGCTGTAGAACGAATATCAGGAGGGATAACTTTGTTCCCTATTTCCCAAAGCTTAAGCCCCAATTTATATTTATTGTCTTCCCGGTTTTGCTCTACAAATCCTTTTGCCACCATGGTAGTCAACAAACGGTGTACAGTACTAATCTTTAAATTAACTTTTTCTGCCAGTTCGGAGATAGAAATAGGCTCTCCCTGTCTGGCCATGACTTCTACAATATCCAAAGCCCTTTCCAAAGACTGGACATACCTTCCTTGTTTACCCTCGCTATCTTCCATATAAAAACCTCTTTTGGTAAATTTTTTTATTCCATATAATCCTTGGGATCTACTGGACTGCCGTTAACGTGCACTTCATAATGCAAGTGGGGGCCAGTAGAGCGACCGGTACTGCCCATGCGCCCAATTACTTCTCCTTTTTCCACTTCCTCTCCTTCGGAAACTTTTTTGCTGTTGAGGTGCGCGTAAAGGGTCAGGTAACCGTAACCGTGATCAATCTCTATAACCCTGCCGTAACCGCCCTGGTAACTAGCATTTGCTACAGTTCCATCCGCAGTAGCGTAAATTTTAGTGCCTCGGTCGTTTGCAATATCCACTCCGCTATGAAAATTGGTGGCGCGGGTAAAGGGATCTCTGCGGGTGCCAAAACCAGAGGTTATTCGACCTTCAGTAGGCCATATATCAGGGGTGGCAGCCATACGTTCCTCATATTCTTCCACGTCCCCTTTAAGTTCAGCAATAGCTTCTTCAGTTACAGGTA
>CAZXDQ010000079.1:0-7666 GCA_964639405.1 uncultured Syntrophomonadaceae bacterium
AATCCTCCGGTGGGTTTTTTCCAGGTAATATATGCAGGCTTCCATAACTTTTTCCAGGGGATATTTTTTGTTAATTGGCATTAATTTATTTCTGGTATGGTTATCCGGGGCGTGGAGGGATATTGCCAGGGTGAGGGGAAGCTTTTCATCGGCTAAATCGATTATCCTAGGGGGTATTCCAGCGGTTGATACCGTAATATTGCGGAAACTAATCCCTAACCCTTGAGGATGCTGGGAGGTTCTTAAGAAACGCAGTAAATTATATAGGTTTTGCAGAGGTTCCCCCATCCCCATTACTACAATATTATTTATTCTCATTGTTTTTTCCAGATGTTTTTCTGCCAGTATCACCTGATCCAGCATTTCCCCTGAAGACAAGTTTCTAACCAGTCCCCCTTTAGTGGAGGCACAAAAAAGGCAAGCCATGTTGCATCCTATTTGAGAAGAAACACACACAGTATTTCCGTAATCGTGTTTCATTACAGTGCATTCAATTAACTCCCCGTCTTCCGTTTTAAAAAGAAATTTTTCGGTGCCATCCCTGGGGGAAGTTAACTTTTCTGCTAACTCCAAAGATACAATTATTGCTTCGTTATTAATCTGCTCCCTTAGCCCCTTAGGCAAGTTGGTCATTTCGTCTGCACATGATATTTTTTTTTGGTAAAGCCACTCCAATATTTGGTCACCTCGGTAAGGAGGTAGTTTCCAGGTTTTTACCAGCTCACTCATTTCCGAGGGTAGGTAATTTTTTAAGTGAATAATTGGTCGCCTCATTCCTTACCTCCTTCCTGGGAAATGTTTTTGCATCGATAAAAAATGCCTCTTTTTTTTCTTTCTGTTTCAACCAAGCCAATCCGTTTGAGATAGCGCAGGTATTTTTGCACTTCAATTTTATTCAGCTTTAATGATTCCCCAAGATCTTCAATAGTGCAGGGTCTTCTCTGTAAAATATGGAGGATAGCCTCCGTGTTCTTATGGAAAGAAACACTACCTGGATGAGGAATAGTTGATGTAGAGTGGTTGGCGATTATTGCCCCATCTAAGTAGGTTGCAATTTCTTGGATTTTTTTAAGAGGAACTTCTTCTACCCAATCTTCCGAACTGGGGCGATCCAGGGTGTTAAGTTGCAAACCCTGGGGAGCAATATCGATCAGGACTTCCTTGATAGCGGAAAGTTCTTCTTCATGGTCGTTTATTCCGGGAACAATAAATACTTCAACTTGTATTTCACCTCGGTACTCTTTGCTCAATGCCTTTAATCCGGAAATTAATTCTTTTAATTGAATCTGGGGATGGGGACGATTTAACTTTTGAAAAGTATTTTCGTTGCCTGCATCTAAAGAAGGTATGATTAGATCAGCGGAGCTAACTTGTTGTCTTACCTCTGACTGAAAGAATAAGGTGCCGTTGGTGAGCAGGCAAATTGGGTAATAGGGGAAATGTTCTTTAATAAAATGAATTATTTCCTCTAAATGCAGGTGCAGAAGAGGTTCTCCAGAACCTGCAATAGTTATATAATCCAGGGGAGGGTGGTTTTCTAGAAATGATAATAGTTCTTTCATTACTGGTTTTACCGGTATGTATTCTTTTCTTTCTGTGGTTAAGCAGGTGGTTTTGCCGCATTCACAGTAAACGCAGTCGAGAGTGCAAGTTTTAAAAGGAACTAGATCAACACCCAAAGAACGACCAAGACGCCGAGAGGGTACCGGCCCAAAGAGGTGGCGGAATTTCATGATTTTCTCCCCTATTGAAAGTTAGTTAGAAAGGAACATTAGTCCATTCATTATATAACATATTTTTCTCCTTGCACAAACTTATTATAAGCAGTAGACTTGCCTGATAGAGATAAGAACAGCTAAGCGTAAAAGCAAAAATTAAATTGTGCAGCCCTCATTTTCTATGTTGTAAAGGTTGTTAAATCTTTTTGTATTTTCTCCAGTTTAATTGATGAGCTGAACATAATTAAATGATAAAAAACTTAGATAAAAGGTGATTTATCAGGTTTATAGAAATACTATAAACAAGGTTTTAGAAAAAATAATTCCATTAGATTAGGGCGGTAAGTTAATGATTTGATGGTTAGGAGGAGAACCCGTATGTTTAAAAAAGTCGTGACGGGTTTATTGGTAGGGTCATTGGGTTTAATGGTTTTATTCCTGATGCTGCCTGGATGTCTGGAAATCATGGAGGAGGAACCTGAAAAGATGGTGGAGTTTGCTGCCCATGAAGAGTTTGTAATGGATGAAGAAGATGGCTTAGAAGCCTTTCAAGAAAAATACGATTTTGAATTTGACATGGTTCACGAAATGGAAGTGGGCCTAACTCATGAAGCTCTTCGTGCTGAAGATGTGGATGCTGCCCAGGGTTTTCCCACTGACGGAATCATTGAAAAAATGGATCTTTATCCACTGGAAGACGATCAAGATTTTTTTCCCGTTAACCATTATGCTCCTTTAGTAAAGGAAGAAGTTTTGGAGAGATATCCTATAGTGGAAGAGGTAATGGAGAAAGTAGCCCGGGAGTTGGACAACGAATCCATGAGAGAATTGAATTATTTGGTGGATATAAAAGAAAAAGATCCTTCCCAGGTTGCCCGGGGATGGTTAGAAGAAAAGGAGTTATTAATAGAGGGACCTCAAGAGGGAATGGTACCTGAAGAACCCCCTTCAGACGATCCTGTAAAGAGGGGACCGGTAATAATCGGCTCTGTAGAATTTGTAGAACAGCAGATCCTGGGGAAAATTTCTGCTGAGGTACTTAAAAATATTAATATTCCAGTAGAAAAAGTAATACCGTTGGGTCCTAGCGAAGTAGCCCGGGGAGCCATAAAGGAAGGAGATATTCACCTCTATTGGGAAAACCCTGCTACTGTTTGGGAGGAATTCTATCATCAGGAAGAACCTTTACCAGGCAAGGAAGCATATGAAAAAGTTGCAGAAAAGGATATGCAGGATGGTTTAATTTGGTTAGAACCTGCTTCCTATGAACATACTAAGGCAATTTTAATACGCCAGGAATATGCAGAAGAATATGACATCAATACTATCAGTCAATTCGTTCGTTGGGCTGAACAAGTGCGTTCCGGGGAAATAGAAAGGTAAGCTGTAGAGAAAAATGAAAACTCTCTGTTACTACTCAGGCCGTTAAAAAGCGAAGATGGTCAGGTTGCTAATGGCGGAGTGACTGTCTACAAGTGATAGAAGTAGCCGGCGAAGCCTTGCCCGGTAACAGGTCGGCACCTGGTTGCAATCCCGCCTATACCCGGCTCCGGTAATACCACTGCATCTTTTTAATTAGGTGAGTGCCGGCAACTGTCTTTAATTGATTTTTGGAAGTTTTATTATCACAGAAAGGAGTTATATAAAACTTAAAATCTAAATTTTTCGGTTTATATTGAAAGTATATAGGTTTGTTTATATAGATGTAATTTTATTAATACGGGCAAAAGATGGGGTGAAGGTCTAAGCCGAATCTTAAAGAGGAAAGGAGTTAATAATGGAGCTTCCGCCCTTAACACGGCACTATTTTTCACCGATACCTGCCAGAGAACGTGCTTGCCGTTGGCTGTGCTTTTTAACTATGGTGGGGCTTGTCGCAATTCTTTATCTTTATTGGTCTCCTCTTCGCAGCACGGAATTTGCTTATTCTATGGTAGCTATAACTGTTGAAAATATTTTAGTCCTTGTTTTTTTCCAGGTAATAACTGTATTAGGCAGTGAAGGCTTTTTCTTGGTGTTGCTTTCTTTTATCTACTGGTCCCTCCATAAGCCTTTAGGCTTTTGGGGGTTAATGGTTATGCCCCTTTCCATATTTGTTACGAGTGAAATTCCTAAAGATATAATTAAACTTCCCCGGCCCGAAGTAAGGGGAGTTACCGTACCAACCTATACTTTTCCCAGTGGGCATACCTCGGGGGCAGTAAGTGTGTGGGGATTTTTGGCTGTGATAATGAAGATTCGATGGTTTTGGGTTTGGGCGATATTTATTATGGTTATGGTAGGGTTGTCGAGAATTATGCTGGGGTACCACTTCCCCGGGGATGTGCTGGGGGGTATTGTAACGGGAACTGCCTTTTTGGCGCTGTTTTTTGGGTTAATAGTAAAAGTTCAGGAACAAACATGGAAATGGAAGCCTCCTTGGGGTATCTCTTTGCTGCTAGTAGGAGGGGTTCCTTTAGCCCTTTCTTTTGTCCCCGCTTCTTATGCTCCTAATCTCATGGGCTACATGGCTGGTGCTGGTATGGGATATCTGTTAGAGAGGAAGTATATAAACTTTTCTGTAGCGGGAAGAAGAAGTCAGCATTTGGCCAGAACTCTGTTAGGATTATCGGTTATTGCCTTAATTATTCCAGGCTTAGATTTGCTTTTAAACTTTAATTTCCACTTGTTGGTCTTCTTACAGCACGCCTTTTCCACCTTTTGGACCACTTTTTTAGCTCCCTGGACATTTGTAAAATTAAAACTGGCCTCTACACAATGAACCCTGCATTGGACTGTTAGTAGGAGTTAGTGACTACCATATGGAAAAATAAATTACTTATTTGGGTTACCCCAGGAAGGGTTTTGGTGGAAAATTGTTTCGTTAACACCATTGACAGCGAAATAGACATATAGTATTATAAAAATCAACGGGCCCGGAAACCAAAACGTATAAATAAGCAAGGAATACTAGGGTATTTTATTTAAGTTCTTAGAACTGTTTTTGGAGCCTCAGGCGAAAGCCCGAGTAAAATCTCCATAACATGGAGGTGTTATTGTGAATGGGGAAAAAGAAGTAAACCGATTGTTGGTAATTGGATCGGGGGTAGCATCCCGAAGTCTTATTCAGTCAGTAAAGCAACAATATCCGTTGCATAAAATTACTGTAGTTAGAAAAGACCCTGAGCAGGTAGTTCCCTGTGCTATTCCCTATATTTTTCAGAGGTTGCAGCCCGAAAGTATTAAGATAAGCGATGATAATTGGTTGCAGGTTGGTGCCGAAGTATTGGATGACATCGTATTGGAAATTGATAGGGATAATAAGCAATTACATCTAGCAGAAGAAGGAGAACTAAGTTACGATAAATTAATAATTGCAACGGGAGCGGAAGCTATTAGACCCCCTATAAGTGGATATCATCTTAATCACGTTTATACGGTAGACAAAAACTTGGACACGTTGAGAAGTCTTTATGCTAGATTAGAAGAAGCCCGAAGGGTTATTATTATTGGAGGAGGATTTATTGGGGTAGAACTTGCTGATGAATTGAGCAGAAAAGAACACCTGGAATCTCTCCACCTGGTGGAGGCGGAGAAGCAGATTCTTCCCAGGGCTTTTGATGAAGAGGTTGCAGAAGAAGTCGAGCAGGAGTTAGGAGCAAAAGTTCGTATACACAAAGAAGTTTTATTACAGGAAATAATTGGCGAAGAAGAAGTTCAAGGTGTTTTACTCTCTAATGGAGAAAAAATACCAGCCGATACTGTAATTTGTGCCATTGGAGTAACCCCTCGTTCTTCCCTGGCAAAAAATGCCGGGTTATTACTGGGTAACGACCACGGAATAGCGGTTGATGATTATTTTTATACCTCGGATCCAAATATAATGGCCTGTGGAGATTGTACTTCAAAAAGGGATCAAATCAGTGGAAAATTGGCGCCAGTACGACTAGCTTCGTCCGCTGCTCGGGAGGGCATTCTTGCAGGTATAAATTTACATGGCAGAATACTCGCCAGTAATCCTGGGGTGATCAATAATTTTAGCACCAAGGTGGGGAAAACTGCTTTCGCTGCTGCAGGGATGAGGGAAGAAGATGCCCAGGGACATCATTACCAAATAGCAGTAGTAAACGGTGTTTTTCCCAATAGACACCCGGTTAAGTTTGCTGATGTAGAGGAGAACCGAGTTAAACTGATATTTAACCAAGTGGATGGAAGGCTTTTAGGAGGGCAAGTAAGAGGGGACAATAGCGTTTCCGAGCTGGTGAATTTAATAGGGACAGGAGTTCAGCAAAAATTAACTGTATTTGATCTGGTCTCTAACCAATACGCTACTCATCCTCTGCTTACTACAGGACCTTCGGGATATCCCTTATTGAAACTATCGGTGGAAGCCTGTAAAATACTTGGCAAGTTTGAAAGATCCTCCATGGCAGAAGCTGGCGCATAAGGGGAGGCAAATTATGATGGGCAACGCCGGTTGGTGGGTAGTTATAGCAGGTATAATAATGCTCCTTTTAGGATTATGGTGGGGCGAAATGGAGGTAGTTCTCCAGGCTGGAACACGTATCTGTTTTGAATGCATGGGTTTAGGAGGATAGGTATGCACCGGCGGGTTTTGATACAAATTGCTGCATTGGTGTTGGCTAACCCTTTTATCTCTAATTTTGCTCAAGGGTCTATCTATCAAGGAAGCCTAAAAGGAATATGCGTTCCATTTTTAAATTGTTATTCCTGCCCTGGTGCTGTAGCTTCTTGTCCATTAGGGGCATTGCAGAATGTGCTGGCTGCTCCTTATACCCGGTTCCCCTTATATGTATTAGGTTTTATGGTGTTGATCGGTGGGGTAGCAGGGAGGTGGATATGCGGATGGCTATGTCCTTTTGGCTTTTTTCAAGAACTGCTGGGAAAGTTGTCGCGGGTAAAACTGAAGCTGCCTCGAAGGTTAAGTTGGGTGAAGTACGCGGTCTTGGTCGTTACGGTACTCACCCCTATCTTTTGGGTTGATCAAACCGGGTTGGGAGGTCCCTATTTCTGTCAATATTTGTGTCCTCAGGGAACTTTGACGGCGGGATTGCCCCTGGTGTTAAGCGATCCGGAAGTTTATTCCCCTATGATAGGTACTATATTTTGGGTAAAGGTGTTCATTTTAGCTGCGTTGTTAATAAGTTCTATTTTCGTATTTCGCCCCTTTTGTCGGGTGCTTTGTCCTCTGGGGGCTTTTTACGGGTTATTCAATAAGTATTCCTTGTTCCGTTTAAATTACGATAGCCGGTCCTGTAATAACTGTAAGAAGTGCAGCAGCAGTTGCCCCGTGGAAATAAACCTTCCTCGTGAGCAGAATGCCAAAGACTGCATTCGTTGTTTAAAATGTAGGGATGCTTGTCCAGTGGGAGCGCTGCAGTGGAGTATGGGAAACAGTTTAGGGAATCAGGAAACCTCGGATACAGTAAGATGAGGATAAATAATTGGAGTTTATTTTAGATCACTTTTTAAGAAAGAGGTGAAAGATATGCCCTGGTATGAATTTACATGCAAACAGTGTGGTGAAGATTTTAGCCTGCGGACCTCTATTAAGGAAAAAGAACAGGCCAAATGCCCCCAATGTGGTTCCGGGGATTTGCAGCAGAAGTTTGGGGCTTCCGTTATCTTTTCTGGCTCTTCTTCTTCCTCCAAGAGCTGCCAAGTACCTCCGGGCGGTTTTAGTTGAAGATAGCAGATAATTTTTAGCGCCGTAGGCGCTAGTAGTAACTCTGCTTGGGGAACAAGAGGCGGTTGAGATATTTCCGTTGAAATTTTATACAGATACTACCACCATACCTGATGTTTATCAAAGTGGCAATCGGTTGAAGAGCATCAAGTTGTTCTTCAAGGAAAGCCTGGCCAGGGAATAATTGTGAAAATTATACCCCTATGGGGTATTAGGAATAAGTTTTAATTAATGCAAGTAATACCCACTTGAATTGGAAAGA
>CAZXDQ010000080.1:0-7501 GCA_964639405.1 uncultured Syntrophomonadaceae bacterium
AAAAGCCATGGAAAATTAGCCCTCAGGGCCTGATAATCCTTGAATTCTTGAGAAGGAGGTTTTCTAAATGAAAATGAATACGAAAAAAGTATTAAAAATTAAGTTTTCCCTGCTGGCTGCAGCTTTGGCGGCAACCCTGATATTGGCTGGCTGTGAAGAAGCTTCGGAAGAAGAACCAGAGCCGGATGAAAACGGGGTAGAAGAAGAAAACGGAGCGGAGCAATTAGAGGACGGCACTTACACTGCGGTTTCGGAAGCGGATGAACGCGGTTACGCCGAAGCGGAAGTTACTATCGCTGACGGAGAAATAACCGAAGTTTCCCTTAAAGAGTACGATGATCTGGGTGAGCAGAAAGATGAAGACTACGGTTACGACGTTTGGCACGAAGCCATGGAAGAACTCCCCGAGCGGTTCGTGGAAGCCAACTCTGCCGACATCGATGTGTATACCGACGCTACCAGCACTTCCGAGAAATCTATGGATGCCGTAGATAAAGCATTACAACGGGCAGAAGGTTACACTGATACCTTTGACGGAACTTTCATGGGAGCTTCTGAGGTAGGCGAGCAAGGTTATGTTGGTATCGCCCTGGTAACTCTACAAAACGGAGAAATCACCGAGGTAGACTTAGGGGAAGCCGACGAAGAAGGAGAATTTAAAGACGAAGACTACGACTACGAACCCTGGGTAGAAGCCGCGGAAGAAATGCCTGAGCGCTTTGTAGAAGCTGACTCCCCCGAGGTAGACGTTTATACGGATGCTACCTCCAGTTCCGAAAAGTGGAAGGAAGCAGTAGAGCGAGCTATAGAAAAAGCCGAGCAATAAATTACCTTCACCAGGCGCACTGGGGAGGGGGCACCTTTCCATCTGAGTTTTTGCTAATCCCTAACCACCATTCTACCAAGTTCAACCAAAACTATGATCTGCGCCCACCGGGTACCCAATCAACTGCTAAGAAACCGCAGAGTATCCCCGGTCACCTTCTTAAGACTCCTGAGAGACCAACCTGAGACTGAGACTGAATCTGAACCAGATCAAAAATGTTTTTACCCCAACCTCGAAGAAACAGGTGCCCCCCTCCCTGGTCTATATACTTAAAACGAGAAGTAACTAATCGCCACGGAAATCGTGGCTTTGTGAACATCCATTCCAACAACATCCCAACATAAATTGTGTTTTAATTCATGGTACTGGCCTGATACAGTAGTAACAACCAGAAAAACAAAAGGGGCCAGGTACCCCGTCCCCCCTGGGGCATATTTTTTGCTTCCTGGGACCAGATGCCCTTCCCCTCTAGGTCATACTATATGGCAAGGATCCTCCCCCTAGGGCCAGGTACCCCGTCCCCCTGGTCCTTATTTTTGGAAGAGGACCACCCGGTTGCTGTTGGTGCCGGCGCGGTTATTGTTTACGCCCCAGATGTTAGCGGTTTTAGTGAAGTTTTGCTGATTGATCAGCACTCCGTGGCAGGTAAAGCCGGCTCTTTCCCCGGCAGGGATCACCTGCTCCTCCAGCTTGACTTTGCCCCGCCTAACTTCTCCCACTTCAAAGGCTACCCACCCGCCCGGGCGGGTGAGGCGGAAAAGTTCCCGGAAAGTATCTTCCATGACAGCGGACCACTCTTCAATTTTACTGGCTATCACCATTTTCTCTTCCACTGCCTTAGCATCAATACCGTTAAACCAACAGCGGAGCCAGTTATCTTTAGCGTACTGGACGATGTCCAGAAAAGGGGGCGAAGTAACTGTCAACTGGACGCTTTCTCCAGAAATATGGGAAGTGCTGCGGGAATCCGCCACCGCCAGAAAACTCTCTTCTCCCCTGGAGTTTATTAGGGACTGATGCTCCGGAGACAAATCCGAGAGGAGCTGCCTGGTTTTCTTCCAGATTAAGTGTTTTACATCTCTATATGCTGGTTCCTGCTGATACTTCTGGTTTATTAGGCGCTGCCGAGCGGGGGTAACCGCCTGGTTGGGAGGAAGGGTGTAGACCGAAAAAAAGCCGGTAGAATGGCCGGTGAGGCGGTTGGTAGCCACCATGCGGATCCAGCGATCCAAAGAATCCTCCGTTCCCGCCTCCCACCTTTCCTGTAAATATTCTCGCAAAGAGACCAGTTCCCCCTGGGTGTGCGGATGATAAAACATAGATAAATCCATTTCCGCCCGCAGCCCTGGCTGCAAATTGAGTCTTTCCAGCCGCTTATGTATTTCCTCAGAAGGGGGTATCTCCAGCCGAGGTTGGGTGAAGATGCAGCTTAGAGGATTCACATCTACCCCCGCGGGAATCCGATCCAGCAGCGCCGCTTCTACCGGGGTAGTCCCCCTCCCCATAAAAGGATCGTATACCACCTCTCCCGGAGAAGTTAACAGCTGGATAAAGAAACGGGGCAGTTGGGGTTTAAAACAGGCCCGATAAGCTACCTCGTGTAGATTGGCAGCCTGCCTTTGGCGGGAAGTCCAAAATTCATTGATAAAAAGGGGATACTCGTCTCCCTGGATAAACAGGGCTTCCATTCTGGTGTTGCTGGCAGCAGCACCGGCAGCTCCAGGAGCAGAGCTATCCCCGGAGCAGTCCCCAGAAGTTTCATCAAAAAGGCGGGGCTGTACCGGCTGCTTCCTTGGGGAAGAATTAAAATTTTTGAGGTGTTGATGTAAGTCTCGAGGTTCAACCAGTTTATTAACCATAAGTTGTAAACCTCCCCCGGCATAACTAATTGTCCGACAGTAGCGGGATAGCAGCGCTGTAGCACTGCCATATAAGTAGTATGCGCTACCAAGTAAGGCCCTCATGTTCCCGGCTGGCCAATACTTAGTACTAGAGACCAGATATCCCCGGAACAAATCCGGGGTATATTTTAAAAAGCCCTGCAAAACCTAAGCTTCCTCCACCCGGAGATCTACTAACTGAAAATTATTCACATCCACCAGGCCTCGATCGGTTAGCTTTAACTCCGGGATAACCGGAAGGGCCAGGAAAGACAGGACCATAAAGGGATCGGGAATTTTGCAGCCAATGCGACGGGCAGCAGCCATTAAATGGTGATGGTCTTCCTTAACCTCTTCCGGATAGCGGTCGGACATCAACCCCGCTATGGGTAAAGGCAGCTGGTAGAGCAAATCCCTTTCGTCCACCACCGCTATTCCGCCCCTGCATTTGGCCACGTAGCGCACTGCCCGTTCCATTTCCCGAACAGTATGCCCCACCACTACAATGTTATGGCTGTCGTGGGCCACAGTAGAGGCAATGGCCCCTTTCAAAGCCCCCATTCCCTTAACCAGGCCCAGGCCTATGTTGCCGTTTTTGCCGTGACGCTCTACTACCGCCATTCTGGCTACGTGCTTATTCTTCAGCGCTTCCTGGGCTCCCAGGTGAAGCTCCCGGGTCATCAACTGCCCCGGGATCACTTCTATTGCTCTGACCCGGTCATTGCTGTCCTCCAGCCCCGCATCCAGGCGTTGGTACAATTCAGGCAAACGGACCGTGTCCCGCACTTTTACTTCTTCCAGGCGGGAAATCCGCTCCTTTATTTCCCCATCCCGGGCTACCAACTGCCCGTTTTTAAAGACTGCTTCCGGTTGAAACCTTTTCAGGTTATCCACCACCAGCAAGTCTGCCTGGTATCCGGGGGCTACCGCCCCCCGCCGGTGGAGGCAGTAATAGCGGGCAGGGTTTATGGTAGCCAGCTGCACTGCCCTCACCGGGGGCATGCGCCGGGCCACGGCTTTACGCAGCACCGCCACTATTCCACCCTCCTCCAGCAGGTCGCCAGGGTGGCGATCATCACAGCAGAAAAAGAAGTGGGGGTAGTTGTGATCATTAACCGCAGGCAGCAGGTCCTTTAAATTTTGGGCTGCCGAGCCTTCCCGGATGGCTATCATCATCCCCAGCCTGAGCTTCTCCATGGCTTCTTCCCGGGTAGTGCATTCGTGATCAGTCATGATCCCTGCCGAAGTGTAAGCCATTAGCTGCCTGCCACTTACCAGGGGAGCATGCCCATCCACTCGGGGAGAAAATTCCGCTGCCGTCTCTATTATTTCTAAAGTGTCCTGGTCTCCCTGGATCACTCCCGGGTAATTCATCATCTCTCCCAGGGCGGGGGAATTAGGGTGAAACCGGAAGGCCTCCCGAATCTCTTGCGGGCCCACCGCGCTCCCCGCTGTCTCCATAGCTGTAGAGGGGACACAAGAAGGAACGGTGAAAAATATCTCCAGAGGCAGCTTACGGGAAGCTTCCACCATGTATCGAAAGCCATCTAAGCCGCACACATTTACAATTTCATGGGGATCAGCCACCACCGTAGTGGTACCGTGGGGAACGGCGGCTTCAGCAAAGCCTTCGGGAGTAAGCATGGTGCTCTCTAGGTGCATATGGCCATCAATAAGCCCCGGCAGGACCAAACGGCCTTCCAAATCGTAGATTTCTGCTGCCCGGTGATAATCACCCACTCCCGCTATGATCCCCCGGGATATTGCCACGTTTCCCTCCTGGATCTCCCCGCTGAACACGTTGACTACTTTGGTTCCTTTTAACAACACATCGGCAGGTCTACGATCTGCAGCCACGTCGATAACCCGATTCAAACTCATCCCAACCACAACCTCCCCGAGATAAATCTACCTGCTGCCTCTGCCAAGGCACTTGAAGAGCGCCGGTGGAGACTTGAACTATCACTTTAAGCTTCTACCTGACTGCGGTAAGACCACCAGGACCGGCGCCTACCACCGCTACTTTTTTCTTTAACACTTGCAGATCATTCCTTGCAAATTCAAAAGTATACCCCATTAATTGGAATCTATCTCAGTCGGCAACTTCCTCTACCAGTTCACAGAAGTCTCCCGGCTTTGCTCCCAGCTGGAGCAGCTGCTGATAAGTGATAGGCGCCACCGTATTGCCGGTTCCCGCTCCCACGTAGACCCGAGGATACCTCTTTACGTTTTCATCTACATAGAGGGATAGGCCTTCCTCTAAAGCAAAGGGGCACACTCCGCCCACCTCGAAGCCGGTAATCTCCTGAACTTCGTGGGGCTTAGCCATACGGGCCTTTTTACCCAATTCTTTCTTTACCTTAGAGGAACTTATTTTTGCGTCGCCGCTGGTGACCAACAGCAGAGGTTCCTCTTGGGTTATCATCAGGATGGATTTGGCTATCTGCCCTACTGCTACTTCTAGAGCTTCAGCAGCTGCAGGAGCAGTGGCAGTGCTCTGATCCAATTCGATAATTTCCCCCTCCAGTTTCAGGCGTTTAAGCTCCTCTTTCACTTTCTCCCGGGGATCCATCCACAGCACCTCCCTATCAGGCAGTAAAACCAGGAGGAAAAACCGGATCTCGTTATCTATCCTGTATCTTTATCTATCCTTACGGAAAGACCTTGCTTCTCTGAGAGCCCCTTCTTTCCTGGAATCCCTTGTTCACCAATTCCTCGAAACCAAGCTCCGGTAAACTATACGTAACCACTCCACCACCCCCGGCCATCCCTTCCCGCCTCTACCTTTTGTTCAATGGAGGAGGTCAATCCCGGGGTCGTTCCAGCCGGAGGCAGGTATCCCCTCGGGCAAAGCGGAACACGCCGGTAAGAACAAAGCCGGGCTCACGGGCTGCCTGGAGGGCTTCCCGCAAAGTGGGAAGGTGAAAAGCGTCTACGTCAATAACCCGGTTAAAGTGGAACAACGCCGAATACCGAGGAGCAGTGCGAAACCGGTTCAAATAGCGGTGTTGGAGGTAGAGAACTCCTCCCTTTTCCATGGAATCCCAAACCCTCTTCATCAGGTCTTGCAAAATTTCCGGAGGCCGATGTAACACGTTGACCGCCAGCACCAGGTGATAGCCTTCTCCCAAGTCCTCTTGGTACATATCCCCGCCCCTGGCAGATAGGCGGTGGTCCATTCGGTATTTTTGCAGATATTCCTGGGTAACTTCCGCCACTTCCGGAAGTTCAAAAACTTCTCCCTCCAGTTGGGGATGCAGGCGGCAGAGGGCTACCCCATATAAACCGTGGCTGCCCCCCAGATCCAAAAGGCGCCGAGCCTGGTAAAAACGAGGATGCCGGGATATCAAACGGCTTAAGCGGTAAATACTGCCTCGGGCCAGCGCATTTTTCTCCATCATTTTGGTAAAAGCCACCGGATCAAATTGGGGAGGTCGAGGAGTCTTACACGAGTCCCGTTTTGTAGGCCGAGTTAACTGCTCTTCCAGCTGGGACAACCCCTTCAAACTATCCAGGCGCCGCTCCCATACTTCCCTCAGGCAGAAAAAGGAGCCCTTGCTCAAAAAAGTGTCAGCCAGGGGCGAATTGCGATAACCAGCTTCCCTTTTCTCCAAAATACCCGCTGCCACCAGCACATCCAGCAAAGCAGCAGTTCGGCGGGGATCAGCCTGCCAATCTTCGGCTATTTCCGCAGCCCTTTTCTCCTGGGAGTCCAGCTCGTCAAACAGATTCTTTTTCAGGGCAAAGTGAAAGACCTGGGCTTCCGCTGCGTGTTGAAGCATCTCGTCAAGAGGGCGGGGGCTTAGGTCCGGGCCTTTAATAAGTTCTTCGAAACTGCTCATATCCATTTCTTCTCCCCTTTGTTCTACCTTTCCTGGAAACTCTATTCCTGCGGTTCCTGCCTGGAACTGGGGCTTTCAGGGCAAGATCCTCCTGCAGCAGCAGCAGCGCATCGGGGGCATAGGCCCTTCAAGTAATATTCCTGCCCCTCCACCACGTATCCACCTTGCAGCGTCCTCTGGCTATACCCCGGGGGAAGGCTCACTTCCTGCAGGCATTCAGCTATGCCGCAGGAATTACAAATGAAGTGGGGATGGCAGTGCCCCTCTTCTTCACAACCGCACAGCGCGTACCTTCCCACCCGGTCCCCCGTTTCTACCCGGTGGATCAAACCCGCTTCCAGAAAAGCCTCCAGAGCACGGTAAACACTAGCGCTATTGAAGTTCATGCCAGAAGGAAGCCGCTCCCATATTTCGTGCTGGCTCAATGGTCGAGGGGCCTCCAGGAGGACTTCCAATACTGCCATTCTACCCGCCGTCCTCTTCAAATTGGCTTCCTTTAAAATCCGCTCGGTGCTTTTTTCATTTTCCCTTTTATCCACTTTTTTTCCCTTCTCATGGCTGTACTTTTTAACACTCTTTTTTTCTCACGTTAAATATTAACCGCCAATATCAGCAAAATCAACGACATATTACCTTTATTATAACATTTTTCATTTACATCTGGTAATTTGAAGGTATTTTTGTATCTGGCAAGTTAATGTATTTAATGATAATATCGGAAGAAACGGCAGAATAAGGACTTTTCACGAATAAATGCGAGGGGCAGCTTTTGTATGTCAGTTTTGGAAAGATAATTCTATTATACCAGCCGGAGGAGATTCAAAGCAGGAAAGCGCTCCAGGTCCCATATTTTAGGATGGTTCAAGCTTAATATACTCATATTACTACTGCTTACTACTGCTGCTTTTTCGTTCTCCAAATGCTAAGAAAAAGAAGCTTTTAAAAACATGATT
>CAZXDQ010000081.1:0-7471 GCA_964639405.1 uncultured Syntrophomonadaceae bacterium
TTGTGCACCGTAGATGAGTCGTCTACTACTAAAATTTTTTCTATTGCAGCCAAATTATTACCTCCTTGGGGATTGAGTTAATTATATTTTCCTTGTTTATTTTCTTGATGATTCAACAAAATCCTGCATGAGTAAGTAAAGTTAGTTTAGTCTATTGAAGAAGAAAGGATAAAGGGATAAAATAATTATGTATAAAGTTGCCAGATTTGAAACAAGAAGTTATATGAAGAAGTTATAAGATGGAAGGAAGCTGTAGAAAGGGTGGTGGGTTTTGGAAAATTTTAATGAAATCATGGAGGGCATCCGAAAAGCAATAAATGACGAACGGCAGGCCCAGGAGCATTACCGGATGTTAGAAGAAAAAACAGCCGATGAGAAGGTCAAAGCGGTTTTCCAGCAAATGAGAAAGGACGAAGAAGAGCATGAAAGGATACTGGAATCCCGGTTGGAAGCCTTTAAAAAGCTTTATGAAGGATAATAATTCGAGGGTGATGGTGGTGGTATTTTAGTTCCAACCAATGATGGCAAGCAGGAAGGCATTCTTTTTAAGTGGAAGAGGAATAACTAAAAATGGTCTAGTTTGGCGAGGTGAAAACTTTGTTTCCTTCTTCCGAAAAGGTAAAAATATTGCAGGAACTAGTGGAAGGGTTGGATGTAGCAGCTTTAGCTTGTACCCCGGACGGGGAGATAGTTTACAGCAATGAATATTTTAGAGCATTGATAGAAGGAGAGGAAAGAAAAGATGGTGAATCCCTATCTTTACATAAATATTTGTCAAGTCACAGTTGGAAAAAAATCGCAGATTTTTTGTCCAGGAGTTCCCCCGGTTGCTGGGAGTATGAGGATATTAGTTTCCTTGGCAGTAATTCTACTATTCCACTAAAAGTGAAGCTGCTTAAGGGAGAGGAATATTGGTACCTATGGTCTGTTAGTACAGAAGGGAAAGTAATGGAACTGCAGGAACAGTTATTAGGGGAAATTAAAAAAGCTCAAAAGCTGCATCGGATGTTGTTGCCTCGAAAACTTCCCAGTTCTTCCCGAGCTCGTTTTGCTGCTCATTACTATCCTGCCCAACATTTAGGTGGAGATTTTTACGATGCTTTTAACGTGGACAGTGGAGTACTGAATCTTTTTTTTGATCAAATTGTATTTTACCTTACCGATGTTTCTGGCCACGGTTTGGACAGTTCTTTGCTTACTGTGTTTATCCGGGATGTTATTAACGGGTATTTTAATAATCGGCATCAAGCAGGGGAGTTAATCTCCCCTGCTAGGGTACTGGAACACTTACTGAAAGAATTTCAAGAAGAAGATTTTCCTCCCGATTACTTTTCCTGCGTATTTTTTGGGGTGCTCGACTTGAATTTGCAAGAGTTGACTTACAGCAGCGCTGGTTTCCATATACCTTCCTTGGTAGCCAGCTCTGAAGGGGTGACTGAATTAGAGTGTGGAGGTTTGCCCCTTTCTTCAGTTTTGCCCCGGGAATTAGTAGATTTGCAGGAACATCAATACCGGATAGAAAAAGGTGGAACCTTTTTGTTTTGCACCGATGGATTGATGGATCAAGAATCGGGAGAACTAAGCTACCGAGAACGCCTGCAAGAAGTTTTCTATCAATATTACCACCTTCCTCCTGCCCTGGTGATAAACATAATTGTGGAAGATTTTTTTGAGTTTTTGGAAAAACCTTTTACAGATGACGATGTCACTTTTTTGGTAGTACAGGTGGAGCCAGATGAGATGGAGGATTGGAGCCTGGAAATAGGGAGTTCTTTGTCGGCCCTGACCGAAATTGAAAAACAGCTAAAAGAGATATTACAACGATATTTCGATGAACCCCGGCCACTGATGCTAGGTTTTCATGAAGTTGCAGTCAATTCAGTAGAACACGGCAGCCAGTTTTCACCAGAAAAGACGATCAAGGTCAGTGTTTCTGCCGCTAAACATTATGTGGAGATCACCTTGGAAGATGAAAGTACAGGTTTCCAGTGGCGTCCCCACTTGGAGCAAGAGGTTGCTTGTTCAGAGCCTCAAGAAAAGGGAAAGGAACTTGGGGTGGCTCAAAAATGCTATGATTATATTTATTATAGCAACCGGGGGCAGCAGGTTTCTTTGGTGAAACTCCGCTAATGGGCTGGGAAACCACGAAAAGAGGCCAAGATGGATGCTGAAGTTTGCATTTTCATTATATGAAAATTTGCAGCAAATAGTAGAAAAACCCCTTGTTTTTATGCGGAGAAATTGTTATGATAATGATATATTAAGGATAGGGCTAAAGCTAAGAAGGGAAAAACCTTAAGCGCCTCTCCCTCAGAGAGGGGTTCCATCGGCTGGAAGAACCCTGGGAAAGCGTTTGAAGGGTAAGCCACCTGGAGCGGTGCCTGGAAATTCCCCTGGATGCGTTACCCAGGTAAGAGTAAGGGCGCCCGGAGCAAAAACTCCGTTATCAAATATGGAGGTGGCCTTCTGCCGAAAGAAGGCAACCAGAGTGGTACCGCGGTTAATCCCGTCTCTAGTTAGAGGCGGGTTTTTATATGATAATTTCATCCTGCACAGAGGGGATGCCACATAGGGGACGGGGTACCTGGACCTTTTTAGTTATTATATATCGCCTTGGCAAATTGAAGGTGAGGTTGCTTTTTTCCTAATGCCACAGGGTACCCCGTCCCCTTGGTCCTTTTTCGGAGTGAGGGCTGGCAACATATTAAACAGGGGGTAGTAATTATGGTAGTTAATTGGGATCAATTTTTTGCCAGTAGAGTGGATCGCATGAATGGTTCTCAGATACGGAACTTTTTCAGCTTAACGGAGAGCCCGGAAGTGATTTCCTTTGCCGGTGGTTTTCCTGACAGCCGAAGCTTTCCTCAGGAGCTTCTTGGTGAAGAATTCGGGAGGTTAATGGAGGAAAAAGGTCAGTCTTCACTTCAATATTCTCCTACTGAGGGAAATGGGGAATTGAAAGGTTATTTAGTTTCCAAAATGTTAAAGGAATGTATTAACTGTAAACCAGAAGAAATAGTAATAACCGACGGGACTCAGCAAGCCCTGGATTTGTTATTTAAGGTATTGGTTCACCCCCAGGATCCGGTGTTTATTGAAGAACCTACCTATATTGGAGGAGTAGGGGCCTTAAAGTCCTACGGGGGGGATGTAATTGGAATATCTATGGATAATAAAGGATTGATTCCGGAAGAATTAAAGAACAATATTATGCAAGCAAGGAGGAAAGGTAAAACCCCCAAGCTTCTTTATACTATACCCAACTTTCAGAACCCTACCGGGATTACCACTGCCGCCAGCCGCCGGGAAGAAATTTATCGATTGGCTTCTAAATATGATATGCTAATTGTGGAGGATAACCCCTACGGAGAATTATGCTTTGAAGGTGAAGTGCCCTGCAGCTATAAATCAATGGATGGGGAAGGGCGAGTGATTTATTTAGGCTCATACTCTAAAAATTTTCTGCCGGGAATAAGAGTGGGGTGGATAGTAGCTCCTGTTCCGCTAATAGAGAAAGTGGTTTTGGCCAAGCAGACGGCGGATCTATGTTCTTCTTCTTTAGGGCAGAGTTTAGCCTATCGGTTTTCAGTAACGGGTTATGTGGATCAGCACCTGAGAGGTCTTATCAAGTATTACCGTGAAAAGCGGGATGCAATGTTATCAGCCTTAGAAAAGTATTTTCCTTCTTCAATTAGTTATACCCGTCCCCAGGGAGGTTTTTTCATATGGGTTTCCCTGCCTCCTTATTATCCTCCCGCTGCGGAGTTACTTCAACAGGCGTTAGAGAATAAAGTAGCCTTTGTTCCAGGGGATGGTTTCTTTGTTAACGAAAGTGGCAGCCACGCATTTCGTTTGTCCTATAGCCAAAATACTCCGGAAGAAATAGAAGAAGGGATAAAAAGGATAGGGGAGCTTTGCTCCCGAATTGAAAAGGAAAACGAGAAGAGCAAAAATAAATTCAAAGGGGAGCCAATAGTTTAAAGGAATGGATAATAGAATCGTTATTCTGGATAGCGGATTGTCTAACCTGGGCAGCGTGCACAATGCGTTAAAACAATTGGGCGTGGAGGCCAAGGTTTCTGCTTGTTGGTCAGAGGTGAAGGAGGCCGAAGGCCTGATTTTCCCAGGGGTAGGTTCCTTTGGCTATGCTGTAGAAGAACTGTCTCGCCGGGGGTGGTTCTCCTTATTGCAGGAGTTTATCCACACCGGAAGGCCTTTTTTGGGTATATGTTTGGGAATGCAGCTTCTTTATAGTGAGAGCGAAGAAAATCCTTTTGCTGAGGAGAAGCTGGCCCCTGGATTGGAGGTGGTTCCCGGGAGGGTGATTAAATTCGAACCCGGCCTGCCTGTCCCTCATGTGGGCTGGAATCAAGTTTATCCTCAAAAAAACCATCCCCTATTTGCGGGAATTCCTCCAGGAGCCTATTTTTATTTTACTCATTCTTATTATGGAACCCCTTTCCATCAAGATCATATACTAGCAACTACTCATTATGGAAATTCTTTTGCCTCTGCCGTAAACAACTGCGGGGCATTGGGCGTTCAGTTCCACCCAGAAAAAAGTGGCCCGGAAGGCTTGCGGCTGTTGAGCAATTTTGTTAACATGGTTTTTAATCCCAATAGCATTACCGAATAAAATCCTGAGGACAAGGAGCCAAGCTATAACTTTGTTGGCAAAGAGGATTATACCCTGTTTGGATGTTCAGAACGAGAGGGTAGTAAAAGGCGTCCGTTTTGAAAGCCTTAAGGATGCTGGAGATCCAGTAGAATTAGCCATGTATTACGACCGAGAAGGGGCCGACGAGCTGGTTTTTTTGGATATTGCGGCTTCTGCTGAAGGACGGGGAGCCATTATTGATGTAGTCCGCCGTACCGCAGAAAATATTTTTATTCCTCTTACGGTAGGAGGCGGGATTAACTCGGTAGACACCATGGAAGTCCTTCTACAAAATGGAGCTGATAAAGTTTCTATCAACACTGCTGCCCTGGAAGATCCCACTTTGATTAATCGGGGAGCCGAGCGATTCGGCAGTCAGTGCATAGTTGGGGCAGTGGATGTTCGCAGAGAAGATAATGCTAGATCTACTCCTCTATGGGAGGTTTATAGCCACGGAGGGAAGTACGCCACTGGAAGAGATGGGTTGAAATGGGTCCAGGAAGTTTATCGGAGAGGTGCAGGAGAGATACTTTTAACTTCTATGGATGCTGATGGAACCAAGGAAGGTTATGACCTTGAATTACTCCGGACCGTGTCCCGCAAAGTTCCCCTTCCAGTGATAGCCTCGGGAGGAGCCGGCACCCTGGAGCATATAAAAGAAGCATTTATACGAGGTGAAGCCCATGCTATTCTGCTAGCTTCTATCCTGCACTTTGGAACCTACCGGGTAAGTGATATTAAGAGGTTTCTTTTGTCCCAGGGCCTTCCCGTGCGTCCAGTTACCAGTTATAATAAATATTAGAAGATAGATTGGAGGGGCAAGCATGAAGGAAAAAGGAACCTTTCGAGTAAAAAAAGGTATGGCTCAAATGCAAAAAGGTGGAGTAATTATGGATGTCACTAGTAGCCAGCAGGCTCAAATAGCTGAAAAAGCTGGAGCAGTGGCAGTGATGGCTTTAGAAAGAGTACCTGCAGATATTAGAGAAGCCGGAGGAGTTGCCCGTATGGCTGACCCGGCAGTGGTAACCGAAATTATGGAAGCAGTTACTATTCCGGTGATGGCTAAAGTTCGCATAGGCCATTTTGCTGAAGCCCAGGTTTTGGAAGAGTTGGGCGTTGATTATATTGATGAAAGTGAGGTTCTTACCCCGGCGGATGACGAATACCATATAGATAAAAGGCCATTTACTGTTCCTTTTGTTTGTGGCGCCCGCGATTTGGGGGAGGCCTTAAGGAGAATTTCGGAAGGAGCAGCTATGATCCGAACTAAAGGCGAGCCTGGAACTGGAAACGTGGTGGAAGCAGTGCGCCATATGCGAAGGGTAAGGGATCAGATCCGCAAGGTAATCCATGCTCCTGAAGATGAACTGGTGGTCCTTTCTAAAGAGTTAATGGCTCCAGTAGAGTTGCTCCGGGAGGTGAAACAAGAGGGAAGACTTCCGGTAGTGAATTTTGCTGCCGGGGGTATTGCTACTCCTGCTGATGCAGCTCTCATGATGCAGCTGGGTAGTGACGGCATTTTTGTAGGTTCTGGAATATTTAAATCTAAAGATCCCCAGAGTAGAGCAGAAGCTATAGTAAAAGCCACTCTGCATTATGAAGATCCGTCAGTGTTAGCGAAGGTCTCCCGGGGGTTAGGGGAAGCTATGCCCGGACAAGAAATAACTTCTCTGGCGACCGAAGAGCGGATGCAGGAACGGGGAGTATAAGATGAAGCTGGATTTGGTAGTTGGGGTGCTGGCTTTACAAGGAGCAGTTACTGAGCACCTGCAGAAGTTTTACCGTTTGGGTTTAAAGGCGACGGAAGTCAAAAATCCAGAACACCTGGAAAGTATTGATGCCCTGGTGCTACCAGGAGGAGAGAGCACCACCATAGGTTACCTCATGCAGGAAAACGGGTGGCTAGAAGCAGTGCGAGAATGTGGCAAACAAGGAAAAGCCATTATGGGAACCTGTGCCGGGATGGTTCTTCTTTCCCGACACGTAATTGATGGTAGAAGGGAACAGCCGAAGCTGGAGCTTATGGATATTGGGGTAAAAAGGAATGCTTTTGGCAGGCAGCGGGAGAGCTTTGAGACTCCACTCCCCTTTAAAGGAATTAATCAACCGGTGGAAGCTGTATTTATTCGAGCTCCGCTAGTGGAGGAGTGGGGGAAAGAGGTAGAGCCATTAGCCAATTTGGAAGAAGGCACTGTAGCGGTACGCCAGGGGAGAATGCTGGCTTTATCCTTCCATCCTGAACTAACCCAGGATTTATCAGTTTATCGATTTTTTGTGGAAAGCTGTGTGGGAAGATAACAAGGATGGCCTAAGAATTATTTTTAGTTATTACTAAGACCGATAAAAAGTGAAGATGGTCAAGTTGCTAATGGCGGAGTGACTGTCAACCAGGGATAGAAGTACCCGGCGAAGCCTGGCCTGGTAGCAGGTTGGCACCTGGTTTCAGTGACGCCTCCACCCGAAGCCGACACTACCACTGCATCTTTTTAATCAGTTGGTGTCGGCGGCTGTCGAGGGTAGCCTGCGAAGGGGGCAAAGGTTGAGCCGTGCACTTGTTTTCTATTTGACCCGGAATTATAACCATAGCGACCTGATAGAGAATTAATAGACTGAGTTACAATTTTATTATATAGATAAAACTATCTTATCACCTTGTGCTACCGTATTTGAGGGGTCCATTAAACTGCGCTTTAAGGAAGGCTTGTCGGGCAGTTATTTTACGTACTAAGCTTAAGGAAGAATACTTTTCACCAAGTGGAAAGGTGTTTATTGACAGTGAATATACATTTCGATATAATAACATCGTTCAAAGGA
>CAZXDQ010000082.1:0-1545 GCA_964639405.1 uncultured Syntrophomonadaceae bacterium
AAATTGCTTTAGCATTGCCAAGAACAAGCTTAGATTTTAGAAATTTTGAATTGACATAGATAGGGTTGGAGGCAGGAAAAGTTTTTTAATATGTTGAAAGATTTTAGCAGAAAACAATTTAACAGGAGCTGATGGGGAAAAGTATGAGTTCAGAGATCAGGGAAAGATTAAAAGCAGGTCTCCAGGCAGGGGATGTGTTTACTGTTACCAGGACTTTTACCGAAGAGGACACCTGGGCATTTGGAGAGGTCTCCCGGGATCATAATCCTGTTCACTATCAGAAGAATTATGCCAAGAACCTTAATTTGCAGGATAGAATATGCCATGGTTTGTTGGTGGGCAGTATGGTTACAGAAATTGGAGGGCAATTGGGTTGCTTGGCTACGGAGATGAAGTTTAAGTTTATTCAACCAGTTTACTTTGGCGACACCATAGAGTGTAATTTTACTATTATGAGTATAGAGGACAATTATACAGCGAATGCTTTTGCTGAATTTTTTAACCAGAGGGGAGAGAAGGTCCTGGAATGTGAAATTTCAGGCATCTTGCCCAATCAAAAAGGGATAGAGCTAATGAAATGGGGTGGGTAAGATGCATTATGCTACTATAAGGTTTTACGCTGAGCTTAATGATTTTTTGCCTTCTCCTAGTAGGTATCAGACTTTGTACCAGTATTTTAACGGTACTCCTGGAGTAAAAGATCTCATTGAGGCTTGGGGTGTCCCTCACCCAGAAGTTGATCTGGTTCTTATCAACGGGGAATCTGTGAGTTTTCAGCGACGAGTAAATCCCGGGGATCGGATCAGTGTTTATCCCATGTTTGAATCTATCGATATTTCTTCGGCCATAGAAGTTAGGTCAAAGCCTCTGCGGGAGTTGCTGTTTGTTTTGGATGTGCATCTGGGTAAACTGGCCAAGTATTTACGTATGTTGGGTTGGGATGCAAAATATGCTAATAATGCCGGTGATGAAGAATTGGCGGAAATTTCTTTTCAAGAAAGGAGAGTGCTCCTAACCCGGGACCGGGAACTGTTGATGCGCAGTAAAGTGGAGTACGGCTATTATGTGCGTTCTACTGATCCGCTGGAACAACTTGAGGAAGTGCTTCACCGCTTTGATCTTTTTGATTCGGTGCGCCCGTTTCAGCGTTGTATTAAATGCAACATGTTACTGGAACCAATTTCTAAGGAAGAGGTTGAACCTCGTCTGCCTCCAAAAGTAAAGAAGCATTTTACGGAATTCTTTTATTGTCCCGGTTGCTCTCGAATTTTCTGGAAGGGAACCCACTATCAGAAGATGCAGGATTTCATTGCCACCCTGTCCTCCCGTAATAATCATCGCAGAAAGAATAACTCGTAAGTAAAGGGCTTCCTTTTAGTAATTGTTGTTAACTATTATTGATTATTGTAAAACTCCGTAGTCTTGTGAGGTTCCATGTTCTTGTAAAGAACTGGAGAATACCAGGGCAAGGATAAGGTGAAAATTCTGGCAATTATTAGTCAGTTTTGCTATAATAGTTTTATCGCTAATAGATTGTAGCCAGGG
>CAZXDQ010000082.1:1645-7420 GCA_964639405.1 uncultured Syntrophomonadaceae bacterium
AATTATTAGTCAGTTTTGCTATAATAGTTTTATCGCTAATAGATTGTAGCCAGGGCATAAATTGTAGTCAGGGTATAAATGGATGCTAAACTGAGTAGAAGGGAGTGTTAATAATGTCTTATACTGATAGCTTTAGTTCAGACGACCAAAAGAATGGGGACAGCCCGGACAATAAGGATGGTGCTTTTGGTGATGGAAGCCAAGAGCAGCGCGGTGGATCTTCTGAAGGACACTATGACCAGGGAGGACAACATTTTTCGGAGGGGGAGACAGGGAAGGAGAGGGTGGTCAAAGAAGCTGAGGTGATAAATCAGAGAAAAAACAATACCCTGGGAATTATATCTTTAGTAACCTCTATTCTTGCCTTAGTAATGTTTTTTTGCTGCTTTTTTATTGATACTATTCTAGCTGTGGTGGCCATCGTATGCGGTATTTTGGGCTACCGTTACGGTCAGGATTTTTCCCTTCCGGGCTTGATAATTGGTGTAGTAGTACTCGTTCTATCCATAATTTGGTATTTCGTTTTTGGAGCTTTCGTGATTTTTGAAGGGATTTTGGGTTGAATAGGATGATGAATTAAGTTAATTGAAGGTGAATTTGTTTGGAGATTTACGAGAATTTACGGGGAGGCTCTATGGAATTATTGAGGAAGGAGGGTAGAAATTATACATAAAATATTTTTATTATGAGGGAGGAAACAGGGTGAGGTAAGTGGAAATATCTCAATATTCAAAAATATAAATTGCGAAGGTCTGATCAGGTAGAGAGGAATGATGGTACATGGATATGGAAAAAATAAACATAGTAGTATTTACGGCAATTATGCTGGCATTTTTCTGTTTTTTCCCTCTAGCAGCCCAGGCCATAGAAGATCGGGGGACAGGAGATTATTCGGAGGCAGTAGGGGAGACAAATTATATGTTGGAGTGGAGGCAGGGAGATGCTAGTGATAGAAGCATCAAATTGGTAAGTGCGAATTCTGAAATGATTCATACAGCAACAGAAGAACGGGAGAATATGGAGAACAACCAAGAGGAAAATGAAGACGAAAATGAAAGAGCAGATATTCCGGCAGGGTACTTTTTCCTACTGGTTATCTGGCTGTCCATACTGTATGCGGTGTTTGTGTTGAGCCGTATGCGCAGCAAAAAAGAGAATAATCAGAATAAACCCCCTAAAAAGCACCAGTAATGCTTACCCTAATTGATCATCATGAAAGGTAAAGGCCCTTTACTGGTCTTGATTATGCATTTAATCTGCATCTCGAGCAAATATTTTGTACCCTTCCGAAGGAATTCCAATTACATAACAGGCTAAGAATATCAAAATAATTAGAGGGGCAGGGAAGATGACAAATAACTGTTCCCCCAGTGCCATATTCTGCCAACCTTGAAGTTGAGCGAACTCAGGGATATGAGTCCACCAGTGGTCAAAATTAAAATATAACTGAAAGTATACAAAATTATAGACCACAAAAGAAAGTGGAATCAGCAAAACTTTCAATAACCTGGTTAAAGGGCGATCTTCCATAAAAATATTTAACAACAAACACACCAAAGCGCCCACCAGTAATCCATTAAACAACGCTATGAACGGAGACACAACAAATATAATACTTCCAATTAGATCCCACATGTTTTAGAGGGGGAATATGCCCAAAACATTATTATCCCCACTCGTTCAACCTCCTTCCAAGTTAAAAAATAAAATATTATGTTACTGTTGAAGATATTCTTTTTATAGTTGTATTTTACCTGCATGAAACTGTCATTTATCCGGTAGGAGGAATCAAGTCCAAATTTTTGTGTAAAAATCTTCTTTGGTTAGATGTAGTATTTTTAATACCCGAGCAGCTGCCCTTTACATGGATCCCCTGGCACCCATGTTTCGAGGAGCCGAATAGGGGCCAGTGAAGCTAAAAATCTGACGCCCCCTATGCCGCGGGCAGGCTAACATGGGCACCTTCCCCGTGTAAAGGGTCTTCGATGAACAGCTGCTCTAAGGCTACAGCAACGAATTTAACTGATAGTTTTAACCGCTGATACTAATAACTTTTTGAGCTTGCTTAGCATGTTCTTTTCGCCAGTTCCAGTATTCGGTCATATCTAAATATTTTCGGCCACTGGACCATTTTTCATCGATCTCCATGAGGAATGCTCCAGTAAGGCGTATTAAAATTCTCGATTAGGGAAAATGCGAATCACCCTTTCCCTGCGGCGAACTTCTTCATTTAATCGCTCCAGGGGGTTGGTAGTGCGCAGGCGTTTGCGATATTTAGCAGGTAAGGCCAGGACAGCAGTAGCATCATCGAATCCCTTTTCTAGTACTTCCATAGCCTTTTCTGCTTTATCCTGGTATTCCTCTAAAACCTGGTTTAACCGGAGCCTGGCAGTTTTGGCATCTGGAGCATCAAATATAGTGCGCAGCTTAGCATGAAGTTCCTTTTTCAAATATTGGGGGTGGCGTCTAAAATATTCCTTATGAAGTGGGTTTGGCACCTTTGCCAGGTTACTCCTTGGTAATGGGTTTTGATAGCGTTCACCAAGCCAGTGTGTTGATCAGAGACCACTAAATCTACACCTTTAAGTCCCCGTCTTTTTAAGTCCGCAAAGAGCTCACTCCAGCTGGTCTCTGAAGAGATTTTCTTGGGCATGGTAATTGTTCTACTACTGAGGTCTATGCTAGAGCGGATAGCGAAGTGAAACGGAAGGTAATAGAAAATGTGTATCAGGATTTAATGCCAGTTGGACTGCCTAATTGGGAGGAAGATAGAAGCTTAATGAAGTGGCTTAATTCTTTGTGTGAATAAAGATGATTATGGTGAGTGTTTCGATTAGAAAATCCCTTAATTCAAGTATTAATTGAATCACTCACCATAATCTAACACTCCACATAATGCCGCTTATGGGGGGCTCCCCATAAGCGGCATACCACTGCTACCCTCATGTATAAATACGGTAAAGTAGATATCCGTTCTTTACAGGCAATTCTTGGACACGAAACTATAGCTACTACGGAAATTTATACGCATATAGATGAGCAGCAGTTGCAGACAGCAGTTAATTCAAATCCGCTTGCGTTAATGTTTAATTAAAATATTTTCAGCCTATTATTTACTGCTCAATTAAATCCAGTATATGGATAATGGGCAACTATTAAAGCATCTTGATGCAAAAAAAAATGCCCTACACTCTACCAGTTGCATCTTGTATCATAATAATTGGATAAATTCTTCTACTGTAAGATCTGCATCTTTTAATATTTTCTTTAACAATCATGACCGAAGTTCTTTATGATCGGGGACATTCATTGGTGGCCGTTGATTATTTTTATCTTTTAACCTAACATGGCTCCCTTTTTGCCTAACAATCACATATCCAACTTTTTCAAGAGCCTTTATGCACTCTGAGCCCGATAGTACTGGTAGCTTAGGCGTCATCTTTCTAACACCACATTACCAACAATTATACTACCAATTGGATTCTCTTCGTCATCAAGACACAATTCTATTGCTTCTTTTATATTTTTTAAAGCTTCGTCTATGGTATCTCCTTGGGAATAGCAACCTCTAAAAGAAGGGCAAGATACAACATAACCATTCCCATCTTGTTCGATAATAACCGGGTAGCTTTTCATATATCTCACCTCCCGATAATAATTATACCCTTTTCAAATCAGCCTTACAATATATCATCTTTATATAATGAAGCTACTGATTAAACATAACGGCACGCAACCAAAAATTACCTTTTAAGATAACTTGACGGTAGCGCTAAAATTGGTTATGATATGGGCATCGGACACAACATATGCGCCTGTAGCTCAGGGGGAGAGCGCCTGCTTGACGCGCAGGAGGCCGGAGGTTCGAAACCTCCCGGGCGCACCAGTAAATACGGGGCTTTTCACACTTCTGTTTTACTCAGAAGTCTCTGAAAAGCTTTTTTTATTTTTGGTATTCTAAAAACCGGGATTTAGCGTTATGATTAAGGCTAGCTTGGCTGGACAGTATTACCTGTATATTATTATTGAGGAGGTTGTACAAATAAAAATGGAACTTTTATCATCTTTAAAAAAAGGAAACAGCAAGCCGGAAGTTGGCGTGTTAATGGGGAAATGCTCTGTAAATCATTATCTGCTTCAAGACTACCTAAAGAATGTAAATAACTTATTGCCAGAAGCATCGATTTTGGTGGTTTTTGCGGTGGCCCATTCTACTTCCGCTTTGGATACTGACAACGTACAAATCAAACAATACGACACTCAGTACACTTATAACCGAGTGGGAGCATTGTCTCACCAATTGACTCGGGAAATAGAAGCAGAGGGTTGTAAGGCAGTTGCGGTTCCAGCTTTTCTTCCCATTGATATGTTGGGAAAAGGAAAAGGAATGCGAGGAGAAATTTGTTGGAGGAGAGCTGCAGTAGCTGCAGGTCTGGGGTTTTGGGGTAAAAATGGTTTGTTGGTAACTGGAGAGTATGGCCCCCGAGTAAGGATAGGAGGGGTCTTGACTAATTATCCATTCCCTGGAGATAGTAATCTGGAAGAACATGGTGGAGATTCTAAGAATTGCGGGGATTGCACAGCTTGTTTAGAAGGATGCCCCGCAGGGGCTTTGGCATCAGGCTCCATCAACAAAAAATATTGCGGTGATGTGCTTTTTGAATACGGACTACGGCGCTATATGCATTTTTTGGAGGAATTGGGTAGTGGAAGTGAGGAGAAAGTGCAGGAGATGGTTAAAAGACCAGAAGCAAGAGAACTTTGGCAAACTTTAATAACTGGCAGCTATTATTATTGTTGGAAATGTCAATCCTTGTGTCCCAGGGGAAGAAATTAAATAGTTACTGCTAAGGCGGTTAAAAAGCGAAGATGGTCAGGTTGCTAATGGCGGAGTGACCCGGAACTAAAGCCTACGCGACTTGATAGAGAATTGATAGACTGAGTAGAAAATCGTGCCGCATAACGGCACCATCAGAAGAATGAAAGTACTTATCAAAACTACTGCTTCGAGCGGTACCGGGTTGGTATTTTCAGGGTAGTTACATTAAATATTGCTTATTTTCTTTAAACTATTCTGTTAATCTGCTATCTTATAGTTAAATTATACTTCGGGGGTGTTTTTGTTGAAAAGGGCAGTGGTAATCGGGGGAAATGCCGCCGGGTTGAGTGTTGCCAGTCAAGTAAAGAGAAGAAAACCGGAGTGGGAGGTAGTGGTGTTTGAAAAAGGCGATTACATATCTTACGGAGCGTGTGGGCTGCCTTATTACGTGGAAGGTTTGGTTCCCCAGGTGGATAATCTGATTACCCTTACTCCTGAGGATGCAATTCACAAGCGGCAGCTGGATCTACGCATGGGCTATAATGTTACTGATCTTTACCCCCGGGAAAACCGGATTGAGGTGGAAACCCCAGAGGGGGAAGAAAGTTGGGGTTATGACTACCTGGCGGTGTGTACTGGGGCCTCAGCTACTCTCCGAGGCATAAAAGTCCAGGGGAGCAGAGGTATCTTTACTATTAACGAAATGGGAGATGCCCTAAAAATCGACCAATATTTTCAGGAAAATTCTCCCCAGAGCGTTGCGGTCATTGGTGGAGGTTTCATAGCCGTGGAAATGGCGGAAGCTTTCCTCCATCGGGGTTTGGAGACCCACCTTATTCACCGGCGGGAAAATTTAGCCAAAAGCCTGGAGCCGGAACTTTCTTCTTCCCTTCTGGAGAAGATGGAACAACAGGGGGCGGTTCTCAAAATGGAGCACCCGGTAGAAAGGTTGGAGG
>CAZXDQ010000083.1:0-7409 GCA_964639405.1 uncultured Syntrophomonadaceae bacterium
ACCAGTTCCCGGTAAATGAAGGACATGCCCTGGTGATACCCCGGCGGCACGTGGAGAGCTATTTTGAGGCTACCCTGGAAGAAATTAGCTGTATTAATCGATTGATCTTCCAGGTGAAGGATATTTTAGACGAAAATTACTCTCCCCACGGTTATAATATAGGTGTCAACGTGGGGAGGGCAGCGGGGCAGACTATATTCCACCTGCACGTTCATGTAATCCCCCGCTATGAGGGCGACGTCGAAGACCCCCGGGGTGGAGTGAGAAATATAAAAAAGAGCATAATTCCCTACTATGGGAAAGAAGGCGAATAGCTGAGGGCTGCTGCTATTAAACTGATATTAGATGCGAAAGTCGAAACTGAGCAGTTCTTCCATGTAGTAAAGGGGTTTTCCGCTTAAATCCTTCCAGGGGACCTCCAGGTTTATCACTTCTTGGATATCCAATCCCCCTCCTTTTCCTGCTCTAAACAACTTTTTCAGCAGTCCCTTTTTTGGTTTGGGGAAAAATTCCAGCCTGGCTGAACCCACGCCCTGCCTTTTCTTTAGATACTCGACAGCGTCCCTGAGGCCTCCAATCTCGTCACAGAGCTTCAAATCTACCGCATCCCGGCCCGGCCAGACGCGGCCCTGCCCAACTTCATCCACCCCTTCCTGGGTCAGGTTCCTGTTATTAGCAACTTTGGCAGTAAAGGTGTCGTAGACATAATCTATATGGCCCCTGATCATTTCTTCCTCCTGCTCATCCCGCCGGCGCCAGGAAGACATCAGGTCAGCGTACTCCCCCTCTTTAAGGTTGGAATGGGTGATCCCGTATTTCTCCAAGAAATCGCCGGTATAGAATAAAAGGGTCAATACGCCGATAGAACCGGTGATAGTAGAGTGCTGGGTAAAAACTTTTTCCCCGGGGAAAGAAATATAATAGCCTCCCGAACCGGCAATGCCGCTCTGCACCACTACCAGGGGTTTCTTTTCCTTTAGTTTTTCCAGGGCATTGGCTATCTCTGCCGAGGCGCTGGCCGAGCCTCCTCCCGAGTTAACCTTAAAAATCACCGCTTTTATTGATTTCATCTCAGCCAGTTTGGAGATTTCTTCTACATAAAAATCATCCCCACAGGCGCTTCCCATCAAAGAATGCCGGCGGTTTCCCCCGTCCACGATGTTACCGTCAAAACTTAAAACTGCGATGCGGTAACCCCTTCCGGTTCTAAGTTTTTTTACTTTAACCTGGTCCCTCTTGGCCTTTTTCTTTTTCCAGGATTTAACCAGGTCGTACCAGTAGCTCATCTGGGTAACCAAGCCTTTGTCCAGGGCCTCTTCTGCCCGGTAAAAAGTGCCCTCTTTTAAGTCCTGGATGAAGTCGGCATCGGTTGGGAGGTTCCCTCTAACCGTATCTTCCAGGACACCGGTCATGCGTTTGAGTATCAAAGAATAGGCTTCTTTTTGAGCTTCATCCATGCTGCTTACCCGGAAAATATCTCCTGCTCCTTTGTACTTGCCCCTCCGGTATATTTCGGCTTTTATGTTCAACCTGTCAATCAAGTTCTTAAAATACACATTATCCAGGGACATCCCGTAATAAATGATGGAACCGTCGGGAGGAATAAGGCGGTGCTGAGCAACAGAAGCCAGGTACAGCTCTTTAATCCCGTAGGTTTTAGCGTAGAAATAGAGTTCTTTGCCGGCATCTTTTAACTCCTGCAGGCAGCGGTAGATTTCTTCCAGCTGCCCCACATATACATTAAAATCTGGATGCATCTTGATCAAAATATCCCTGGTCTTCTTCCGTTTAATCAGTTGGTCTTTTAAAATATGAAAACGGTCCAGGGCTAATTCCCTGCCATTATCGACCAAGGGAATCTCCTCGTAAATGTTGCTGGATTCTACCACTTTTCCCTTTAAATCAATTACAGAGTATTTCATGGATAATCTCCTCCAGTAGCTTGCAATACTACACTGCTTCCCCCTCGCTGCCTACCCTTGATCCAGGATCGAGCGTAGTTTTTGAGCGTAAGCAGCGCTTTCCTCATCTCCAGTAACCAATTCTATCTCGGCGGGGGAAGTTATGCCTAAGCCCAGTTCTACCGCCCGCGTGATCTGCTCCTGTTCAAAAATGCCCCGCCCCATTATATCAGGGGTAGAGCCCAATTTCTTCAACACCGCCAGGGCTACAGCGTCAATGGCAACACGATCCGTTCCTGCCAAAAACAAGCTCGCTTGCTTCCGGGTTCCCGTCATGGGCCCACCTTCAACAAAAGCTTCCATGCCGTCCAATACGATGAGATCGGGATGGTAGCCCACGTTCAGCTCGCTGATCATTTTGCGCATGTGGGGGGAAGAGTGCAGTTCCTGCATAAAAGAGGTCCCTTCCTTGGGGGTGATTCCTACCGCCAGCTTCAGGGCCATAGTAAAGATCCCGCCAAATTGATGGGTTTTTAGGCAGGGAGTGGCTACCACGCACTCCGCTTCTTGAAGGCACCGGGGCACCAGAAAACCGTCTTTCCAGTGGCTGCCCGGAGGATTCACCTGTACCAGCTCTTCAGGAGACAGTTCGTCAAAATTGACTACCTGGACTCCCAGCTCCTCTGCCAGAGGTAATACACCCAAATCTTCCATAACTTGCGCAGTTTTAGGAGGACCGCTTCTTTCCCCGATAGTAATTTCCCGGGCATCCATATCCTGTAAAGCCCAGACGAGTTCTCGCAGGGTATCGGGATGGGTAGAACCGGGGAAAAAATCCGCGGTGTTAAAGTTGGGCTTCAAGAGGACTGACTTTCCAGCCGCAGGGTTTATCCCCAAGAGTTCAATACTGCGCCGCACTCCTTCTCTCCGATCTCCGGTCTTTACTACTGCCACCTTAGTCTGCTTTTCTGGCAAATCCGCCATTTTATCACCTTCCCGTGGGTTAGATACTTTGCTTTGCCCTATTCTACAATTTTCGCCGCCAGCTTTAAAAAACCTGTCCAGCCTGGATCACTATTTTTCCAGCATAATCGGCTAAATGGATCACTATTTTCCTGGCATAGCGGATCACTTTTTTTCTGGCACGTGGATCACTTTTTTATTGGCAAACGCAGTCAGGTAACCAACCAGGCAAGAGAGGTGCCAAACGGAGGATTCTGAAAGAGACCGGAATACTTTAAAATTACCTTGTTCCTGAGTATCATTAAGGTATTAACCGCCAAGGAGAAAGCCAATGCCCGGCACCTCACACCTCAGGAAATCAAGATCTCATTGGGAAAAAGACTGGAGGATTATTACACCCCTGCCTCGCTCCAGCCATCTCGGGGAGAATCTATATAAGAAAAGAACTTCTGTGGAGCCGGTGAACGGGCGCCTGGACGTTTCTTTCGTTTTTAAAAATCATTTTACCAGAGGCCAACAGAAGATGAAATTGCAGGTGGGGCTAGCTTTGTGTGTCATGCTTGCCATGGCGGTAGGCCGAATTAAACAGAAGCAAAATCGAAAAAAGCGCAGCCTGGTTAAATGCGCCTGAGATAATTTAAGTAAATTAAAAGATAGAAGTATTAAAAGGTGAGGTGGGTGTAACTTTAAAACTTCAATTCCTATAATTGAAAAATTAGCTGGTAAGCTACTTTTGCTAAGCTCATATTCCCTGCAAAAAAAGATAGTTCATAGGATTAACTGAATTTATTACTTGATAAATTTGGTACAGAGCAAATGCCTTAATGGTGCAACTTCTTGACAATGGCGTATCTATTCTTCTAAAACTGATAAAAAGATATCCACCAGTTCCGGGTCGAACTGGGTGCCGGCACACCTTTTAATTTCTGCTATTATTTCTTCTTCATTCATGGGCTCTTTATAGGGCCTGCCATTAGACATTACGTCGTAGGCATCCACAATAGCGGTAATTCTTGCTAACAGGGGAATTTCTGCCCCTTGTAACCCTTTAGGGTAACCCTGGCCGTCCCATCTTTCATGGTGGGCTATTATATCTTCCGCTACATGGGAAAACTCCTCCGAAGCCCGGGTTATTCTGAACCCTAACTCGGGGTGGGTTTTAACCATTTCCCACTCTTCCTCGGTTAAGGAACCCTCCTTGGTCAAAGTTTTTTCAGGAATATTTATTTTCCCTATGTCATGAAGAGTTATAACCAGGCTCAAACGATTAAGTTCTGTATCGGCAAGTCCTATTTTTTCCCCTATCTTCCAGGCCATATTAACCATGCGCATGGTATGTTCTTCCGTTTCATAGCTTTTTTCCTGAAGGGTCTTCAGCAAAGTATTAAGGACTGAACTCCTCGCACTCCTCTGCTCCGCCAATTTTTGCTTGTACATGCTGTCTTCGGCTTCCTTTAATGCTGCCTCCAGGCTCTTTTCCGGGCTATCCCTGGTCCCACTGCCTAACGCTAAAGATATAGGCACACCTTCCACATTAACCTCCCGGCAGTGGTCTTTTATTCTTCTATGTATTCTCTCTGTTTCTTCCTCCGTAGTTTGAGGCAGTAAAATAACAAACTCATCCCCGCCCCAGCGACCTATTATGTCTTCCTTGCGGCAGGAGTTTTGAATGATCTCTGCGGCACTTTTTAGCATTTCATCACCAGTTTGGTGGTCATAAACATCGTTAACCAGTTTGAGCCCGTTTAAGTCAGCCATGATGATACTGATAGGAAGTTGCCTTTCGGTGTCCAGCCTTTTCATTTCCTCCTCTAAGAATGCGCGGTTGTAAAGGCCGGTAAGGTGGTCATGGAAGCTCAAATAATTGATTCTTTCCTGGGCTTTTTTGCTCTCAGTAATATCCTTAATTATCGCCATGATTACTTTCCGCTGGTCATAATTTATTGCACCGGTAGAAACTTCTACATTTATAATGGCGCCATCTTTGCGTTGATGCATATCCTCTACCACTACTCTTTCCCCCAGCTCCATTTGATCCCAAATTTGTAATATCTCTTCTTTGCTGAGAAGGCCTCCCTCTTCTTTAGTTAAAATAAGATCAAAAACCGACATTTCCAACAACTCTTCCCGGCTGTAACCTGACTGTGAACAAACTTCCTGATTTACGTCAACAATATTCCCTTCGTAGTCGTGGAGATAAATAGCCAACAGGTTTCGTTCAAACAAACTGCGGAACTTTTCTTCACTTGCTTGCAGCTGTCTTTCCTTTTCTTTCCTTTCAGTTACATCTGTCTGAAAACTTATATAAAGATCTTCGCTGATCTTCACGGCAAAAATGTCGTACCAAAAAATACTGTTATCCTTCCTTACCCCCATTAAAGTCCCTTCAGCTCTGCCTTTTTCTTTTACTTCTTGGAAGTGTTCTTTGGCTTTATGTAAGTGATCTGAGTGCACCACATCATCAATTCTTAAGCCTAATAATTCCTCTCTGGTATACCCTCTCATCCTGCAGGCTTCCTGGTTCACTTCGTAGAACTGTCCATTTCCATCCACCACCAGTACTCCTACTGGAGCCTCTCTGATGTAGGCTTTAAACTTTTCTTCATTATTTTTCAAGGCCTCTTCGGCCTTTTTCCGCTCGGTAATATCCAGGCTGTATTCTATAATGAACTTTAATTCCCCAGTTTCGCTAAAAGCAGGATGGGCATGAACTTCCACGTTTTTAACATTGCCTTCCTTATCGTAGTGAAGGTGTTCCACCTTCACGGAATGTTGGGTTTCTTTGATTATCTCTAGAGGGCAGGTATGCTCTTCACCTCTGCAGGGTTCCCTTCGGTTATGAGTAAGTTGATAGCAGGTGATTGGATCTGCACCCTGGAAACCTGATGCAGAATTCGCCCTGATAATCTGGTAATTATTGGGGTCCACCAAATAAAAAGGATGGTCAAGGGCATCTAATGCCGTGTTTAGAAGGTTTTCTTCCTGCTTTCTTCTAGTTATATCAATATGGGTAATTACTACCTTTTTCCGGCTTTCAGTCTCCGATTTTAGGTAAGGGGAAACTTTAGCCAGGAACCATCTTTCTTGGGAGGGGGAATGACAAGGATACTCCAGCTCAATTTTATCAAGCTCTCCTCTTATCACCGAACGTATACCTTCCGCAAAGCGCCTTGCTGTTTGACTGTCTTCGCCCTGGGCATCTTCACATACTTCAAAATAGTTGCGCCCCTCTCTTACCTTTTTCAGGTCGGCCTCGTTTGCTTGCGCAAAGTGGATCCATGAACTGTTGACATATTCAATATTTCCTTCTTCATCTAAAAGGCAAATGTTATTCTCGATGGTGTCCAAGATAGCCTGTACTTCCAGCTGATTGTCTTTTCCTTGGCTTGGTGTCATTTATCAAACCATCCTTTCGCATATTAACCGTCGCATATTACCTAGAGATTAAAATCTTCAGGATGTCTTTTGGAGGGGTGCACTGGTAGCACTACCACCTAGAAGATTTCCTTATATTATTTTTGCAACTTCCCTGGTATATTTTTTTATTCGATAAAATAAAGCTATTTCCTACTATTATAATCAGTTAAATTAATATAATTTATTAAATATTTTGGTTATCATTAGAATATATCATAAATGAGCCCCTCAAATACGTTTATGAACAATTTCACTTTTTTATTGACAAACGCAATTATAACTCAACTACGTGAATTACCTTCGATGAGGATATTTTTTCTTAATATCAAAAGGGCTTTCCATAGACTTCTGCAATAATTCAGAAGCCTGAAAAGCCCTGTCATTACTGGTGGGCGCGGGAGGTTTTGAACCTCCGGCCTCCTGCGTGTGAAGCAATCACAATAAAAAGAACCCTGACTTTTAAGGGCACTATTTTGCTTACCATTTGTTGATCGTGAACTCTCAAAACCTGGCGCACCCGGGAGGATCTGAACTTCCGGCCTACGGATTAGAAGTCCGTTAGTATGAATTCCACACTTTCTTGGGGCGTCCAAAAACTATTAAAATCGGCAAATAACGCATGTCGGGCCGGAAGGAAACTGTTTATATTTTCCATGTATTTCATATTTTCGTTTATTTATTAACCTCTCAATTAACTTTGGAAAGGAAATGGAAAGGTAGACAAATTATATTACTTTTTGCTCTTTGCTCTATGCAGAGAGCCTTTTATTTTAATAAATCTTACAGAAAGGAGGTGAAAAATACCCCGGGTTGCTTACCGGGGTTTTCAAATGCCTCAAAACAAGAATAATACAAAAAATGTTAATAGTCAAGAATTGTTGCCATTTCGAACTGTTGCTCCGCCAGAATTGCCAGATGAAATTGCATTTTATGGCCTTCCAGGGGAAATTGTTCGCACTATAAGTCCTTATTCCGAAGCAAGCGAAGTAGCTCTATTGATAAATCTGCTGGCAGGGTTCGGGAACATGATAGGAAGGGGCCCGCATTTTTTAGTGGAAGCAGATCGGCATTATACCAATTTATTTGTGATGCTGGTTGGCCCTACCGGTCAGGCAAAAAAAGGCGTAT
>CAZXDQ010000084.1:0-7355 GCA_964639405.1 uncultured Syntrophomonadaceae bacterium
GGGCGGATCAAGCCAGCTTAGTAGTGGCCCTGTTGGGGGTATTTTTAATGGTGTTTTCTTATTTAGGTCACAGAAAATGGGAAAAGAATCGACGGCAAAAATCAAAAAAACCTGCCAAGGCATGATTTAACTGAGAAACTTTTTTCTGAGCGGAAGTGGGGTTAAACATCAACTTAAGTAGGCAATAATAGCTGGGAGGGGAGAATCAAGCTAGATGGGACACTTGCATTTTGAAAAGAATGACGTTTATCAGGCTCTGGCAGAAAGATTACAACAGAACCCAGTGGGAGCTCCCTGGTCTTCTACCTTGTTAAAGATACTCCGCTACTTGTATTCGAGAACTCAGGCCCAGTTAGGCAGTGAATTTCCGGGAATGTTTGCCACCAAAGAGGATATAGAAAAATGCAGCCAGCTGTCCAAGGATGAGGTAGAGCGAGCTTTGCAGGACATGCTGGAAAAGGGTTTGGTAGCGGATGCAGAATTTAGAGGGCGGCGCTATTATATGCTTTCTCCGATGGTAGTGGGCTTTTTTGAGTATACGTTTATGCGATCCCCTACTGATTTACCTTTACATGAATTGGCTCCCCTCTTTGAAAGCTATTTACAGGAACCAGGCGTGGCTGAAGAGATATTTGGGGGAGAAACCAAGATGTTTCAAGCCTGGGCTTATGAGAACCACATGCCTCCGGAGGTAGAAACAGAAGTGCTGGATTACGAAAAGGCCTCTTACATGATACGAGAATCGGGGGGCGGGGCTCTTTCTATGTGCAGCTGCCGACATAAAGCTTGGCATCTAGGTAAAAGCTGCGATGCTCCGCTGGAAGAAGTGTGTACCTCTTTAGGAAAAGCAGCCCAATGGTTGATTGAACGGGGTTTTGCTCGTCCTGCAGGGGTAGAAGAACTTTTACGAGTTTTGGAAGCCACTGAGGAACAAGGGCTGGTGCACTTGGGGGATAATGTCAAAAAGAATCCGGCATATTTATGTCACTGCTGCGGATGCTGTTGTGGAGTTTTAAGGGCGATAAAAGAAAGGGGAGTAAGTTCTGTACACCCTAGCAATTTTCTTCCCCGGGTAGAAAAGGAAAACTGCCGGGGTTGTGGTAAATGTGCTCAGAATTGTCCGGTAGAAGCTGTACAAGTTATGGAAGAAATACCAGGAGATAGAAATAGTAAAAAAGCAGTGATCCGAGAGGATATTTGTTTGGGGTGTGGTGCGTGTATGAATGAATGCCGAGATTCGGCGCTTAGCCTGGAACGTCGTCAGCAAATCCAGGTTCCTCCTAAAAACAAGATGGAGCAAATGGTGCGTATTGCTAAGGAAAAAGGAAAAATCTTTAACAAGTAAAGCAGGTTTTATTCAGCTTGGAGGGGAGTTAAAAAGATGCTTTTTGAAGGTAAAGGGGAACAAAATACAGAGGATGCCCTTAAGGTGGCAGTAAGCAAAGCAGCGGAACTAGGCATCAATCACCTGGTGCTGGCTTCTAACACTGGAGCTACTGTGGAGAAACTGCTGAAAATAATTGGAAAAGAAGAAAAAGTTTCATTAAATATAGTGGGAGTAACTCACCATGTAGGGTTTAAAGAACCTGGGAATGATGAAATGGGAGTAGAAGTACGGAAGAGACTGGAGGAAGCTGGAGTAAAACTTTTAACTACTACTCATTTGTTGGCAGGGGTAGATCGGGCCCTGCGTTACAAATTTCAAGGGGTGTACCCTGCAGAAATTATTGCTAGTTCCTTGAGGATTATGGGGCAGGGGTTAAAAGTTTGTGTAGAAATTAGCAGTATGGCTTTGGACGCTGGTTTAGTGCCTTACGGGGAGGAGATCATTGCCGTGGCTGGCTCTGGTAGAGGAGCAGATACTGCCGTGGTTATTGTTCCCGCCCACTCTAATTACTTCTTCGATTCCCAGGTAAAAGAAGTCCTTTGTACACCTCGGGATAAAAAATAGTCAATGGTCATTTTTCTGGGCAACAATAACAGCAAGCTATCAGGAAAGCATTTATTATACAATAATTATATTTATTAAATCATAAAACCCCCGGCGTTAAGCAGGGGGTTTTTGGCAATAAAACAAGAATTGATATAAAATTAAAGATTATCCTGGATAATTAGGGTTGAGGGTATTGAAAAATGGTTTCTCTACTTTTTTCAATTTCTTCTTCTGGCAGGTAAACATCAGCTAGTTTTCCTTCCAGGTAGGCGTCGTAACCTGTTAAATCCATTAATCCGTGTCCACTGAGGTTGAAGAGGATGGTCTTTTCTTTTCCTTCTTCTTTGGCTTTTTGAGCTTCTTCAAAAACCGCAGCCAGGGCGTGGGTAGTTTCTGGAGCTACGATAGAACCTTGCACTCTGGCCCAGGTTACCCCTGCATGATAAGTGTTTAGTTGGTTATAGCTGCGTGCTTCTACCAGGTTGTCTTCCACCAGTTGGCTTACCAAAGGAGCTGCGCCATGGTAACGAAGACCTCCTGCATGGATTCCGGGAGGCATAAAGTTATGTCCCAAGGTGTACATAGGGAGCAGGGGAGTGCTACAGGCTGTATCCCCAAAATCATATCCAAAAGGTGCCCTGGTGAGGGTAGGACAAGCGCTGGGTTCAGCAGCAACAATCTGCACGCCTTTTCCAGAGATTTTGTCTTTGATAAAGGGGAAAGCTATGCCGGCAAAATTACTCCCCCCACCCACGCAGCCTATAACTACGTCAGGATAAGTTCCCAAAGTGTGAAACTGTTTTTCTGCCTCCAAGCCTATGATGGTTTGGTGAAGCATAACGTGGTTCAAGACACTTCCTAAAGAGTAACGAGTATCCGCAGAGTTTACGGCGTCTTCTATTGCCTCACTTATGGCCATTCCCAAACTTCCTGGGCACTCTGGATCCTCTTGCAGAACTTTTTTGCCAAATTGGGTTTCTTCACTGGGGCTGGCTATGCAATCGGCACCCCATAATTTCATAAGCATGCGCCGGTAGGGTTTTTGTTGGAAACTTACTTTAACCATGTACACTTTGCACTCCAGCCCAAACAAGGAGCAGCCAAGGCTAAGGGCGCTGCCCCATTGCCCAGCTCCCGTTTCGGTGGTGAGACGTTTAATGCCGTACTCTTTGTTGTAGTATGCTTGAGCTATAGCGGTATTTGGTTTGTGACTGCCTGCCGGGCTGACTCCTTCATCTTTGAAATAAATTTTAGCCGGAGTATCCAGGTACTTTTCCAGAGCGTAAGCTCTCTGCAGAGGGGTAGGTCTCCAGATTAACAATTTTTCCAATACTTCTTCCGGTATATCTATCCAGCGTTCAGTAGAGGCTTCTTGCTCAATCAAGTTCATAGGGAATACGGGAGCAAGATCTTGAGGACTGATAGGTTGGTTGGTTTCCGGATTCAAGGGTGGTCGAAGGGGGTTGGGCAGATCAGCCTGGATGTTATACCATTGTTTAGGGATCTCCCTTTCGGGTAAAATGATTTTTTGTTCTTTCATACCAATACCTCCATTCTATTTAACATTTATTGGGGATTTAATAATAGCCTAAACAAAAATTTAACCCCCGTCCTTGGGACGAGGGTTTCTCGCGGTACCACCCCAGTTACCCGAAAGTAATATTCGGGTCGCTTTAATTATACCCAGGAGGCTACATCCAGTGGGATTTTATTCTATTTGGCCCCTGAGTTATCCTTTAGATATCGGTAAAGGTGCCGACGCGAGCCTACTCCCCCCAAGCCAAAGTCAAGAATTCGCCTTTAAGCTATAGTTTAAAGGTAGTGAAAGTAGAAAATACTTGGAGGTTTCGGTCGGTATGCTCCAGGATCCATTCCACGGGTAATCTTCACCGGCTTTCAGCTGGTTCCGGCTCTCTGGAGAAGCTTTATCCCGTGTACTACTTCCCTTCAAAGCACTTTTGATATATTTATTGTATTAGTTAGTTTGCATCCTCTTAGCAAAAAGGTAGCACAAGGGGATACATTTGTCAACGGGTATAACTAAAACTGATAGTCTAAGATCAAACCAAAAGCATAGTGCTGAGCATCAGTTAGTGCAGCATTTCCAAAAAAGCCTGAATGCGGGTACTTAAAGCTCCTTCATTTTGGAGGGTGTAGTCATCATCAATTAACAGCATAGGGTACCCGTGTTCTTCTAAGTAGTCTCTGAGATCGGGGTAATCCAACTTATGGGGATCGCAAAAAGCAATGGTATAAGCTATAACTCCCTGAGCGCCCGCTTCTTTAGCCATTTCTTTGACGTATGCAAAACGTTCTTGGTCGGTGCCTCGATCAGTACGGGGACATTGAAAATCTACCAGGTAATGATTTTTTAATCCTTCATAAGGATCTTCAGTTAAAGGGACATCTTGATTCCAAAAACGCATCCCCAAGCAGGTATCATCGGCTACTACCTGGCCTCCTGAAGCTTCGATCAATTGATAAAGCTTGGGATCATCCAGTATGCTTCCCCAGACTAATATTCTACCCTGGCAATCAATATTTTTTTTCCTATAACTTACTTCTTCATTCACTTCTTGAAGAAGCTGCAGAAAATCTTCGGGGGTTAATATCTCTCCAGCAATCAATACTTCCATTAGTTCGCTGCTTAACAATCCGGGGGGATGGCTGTTGCGCGAATGGTAAAGTTGCCGGATTTGTTGCCGGATACGGTTGTAGAGGGCTATAGATTCTTTTAATTTTTTGTCGGTAATTTCTCGACGAAAAAACCTCTCCAGGCTTTCTTTGAAGAACCTCAACTCCCTCTGGTAGAAGTCCTGGGACCAAGAGAAAAGTTGGTGGGGGACGTTTACCATGCGCTGATAAGCCAAAGGCTTATAGTAGGTCCATATTCCGTACAACCTTTGGACCATGTCGCAGCTGTGGGAAATAACTAGCCCATCCAGGAAGTCCCAATGTCCTTTAAGAGATTGAGAAAAAATATTGCGAACGTAAGGGCAACCGTAAGGTTCCAGATATGCCTCCACTTCTGCAGTGCTGTCTCCCAGCTTTCCGGTTAGTCGATACGGTAAAGCGCCAGCGGCGTGTATAATTTCGGGGGGAGCAAAACAGCAAAGGTACCCAATTACGGGGAGGCCTGCTTGTTTTTTTCTCTTCGGGTATATCTCACGGTTTTCAATCAAGTTACGGGCTTTAGAAAGTCCTTTTTGTTCTGCCATGTTTAGTATCCTCCTTTTAATGAAGATGGTCAAAAAACTAACCTGGCGGATTAATATTGTTTTTTGTCAACAGTTTCCAAAAAAGCGTTAATACGGGTTTTAACTTGAGCGTCCGACCAATGACGGGGATCTGCCATATCGCTTTCAAATAAAAGAGAAGGGATTTCAAGTTTTGCCAGCCTATTTTTAGTGTGTATTTGTCCAAAGGACATAACCCGACAGGAACGGGTCAGATGCATAATGGCTCCATCTAGCTGGAAATCTTCTGCTAATTCTTCCAGGAGACTGCTTCCAGTGAATCCTCCAAAAACGGCAGGATTGCAAATTTCCGGCATAGTTTCTGCTCCGTACTGATGAGCTAACTTAGCCCTCTTCCAGGTTCTTTGGACCATAGCTTCCAGAGGATCAGTTAAATCCAGTTCGAACCATTCCCCTATGTTGTAGGTAGATTCATAAACTATTACTGCTCCTAGCGATTCCAAATAATTGAACATGCCCAAATTGTACCAAGGGGGTAGACCAAACCAAAGGAGACGGTATTTTTCTTCTTCTACGATGCCTTGTTTTCTTTCAGCCCGATCTTTAACTTCTTGGTACATTTCTCGGTAAAAATCAACTGCTTCTTGGTCTCCTACCATGTACATTTGGGGAATGATAGCGGAAAAGTAATCGGTGGACCCCATAGGAGCAGGTCTGGTTTTTCTTAGTTGTAACACCTGATACCAATACCAAAGGGCTTCCTGGGATAATTTTAGTATTTCCCTAAGGGAATCAAGGTCTAATTTTTTGCCAGTTTGCTGTTCTAAAAATTCCACCTGTCCGTATAAATCTTTTCTTAAAAGTTCCAGATAGTGCTCTTCTAACCTGTTATCTTCTAAATCAATATCCCAGGGAGGGGCTAAAGGATCAGAGCTGTGCACGGGAACCTTAAAATATCTGGTTCCAATGGTTTGGAACCATTTCCAGCGGGGTTCACAAGCAAATCCTGAGCCCAACATAAAAGACGGCGTTCCCATGCCCCCTACCATGGGTGATTCTGGTGGAGCTTCTCCCTGCTCTATATACAATTTACAGTAACCCAAGGTATTGGTTACATAAGAACATAGTTCAGGGGAAAAACCTTCGCTTTCTGCCACTTCGATGAACCGGGGAGCTACCATCCGGGCGGCACACATAGTGCCGAAATTTTCGGGCCACTCCCAGAGAACATCGAAGGTTTTTAACAGCTCTGGAGGAACTCCTACCATACACCAGGCTAAAGGTTCGTTGTTTTCTCTTCTTTCCATCATCCGCATAAAGAACCGAGGCAGCATTTCTTTCATCTTTTTAGTTGTTTCCAGGTGCCTGGTGGCTTTTTTCATTTCACTTTGATTGGACATGTTGAACCTCCCTCCTCTTATAGACAGGCAAAATGTTTTAGCAGTAATGCGTTAATGGAGCTGGTTCCTGGTAAATATTTTCTCTATTTTCAAGCTCTTTCCCTGCAAAAAATACAGATAACGTTTTATTCTTAAGAAAATTACCAGCAGGAATTTTGACGAGATTGTAGAATAGATAAATTTGACATCTGCATAAAAGGAACAGCAGGGGTAAAAATGATAAATAATTTGGGGAGGAAAGGCGCCAATGGAAATACTGGATAAAGGGAAAAGTGTGGCATGTAAATGGAAGGATAAAGCAAAAAGCTATATTTTGTGGAAAAAAAGTAAAACTTTACCAAGCTGGATGTTTCTCTTAGCTTCTTTATTGTTTTTAGTTTCGGCTCTGTGGATACATAATTATTACGCCAGTTTTTATTATGCGGTAGAGGTTGACGGAGAATTTTTAGGATTAGTAAGTGAAAAGGAAGAAATTGAGGAGTACTTAAAAGAACAGAAACAAGAAAAAGAGAAATATCACCAAATGGAATTATTTTACCAGGAGGAGGTTACTTTTTCCTGGGAGTATCGCCCCTGGGAAAGGGAAAGCCCCCAACAGGTTAAAGAATCTTTAGCCAATTTGAACTATTATACTGAAGGCTGGGAGCTCCTGGTTGATGGGGAAGGGGTAGCTTTGCTGGAAAACTCGGAGAATTACCAGCAAATCATTGAGCAGCTTAAGGAGCATTTTATGGCTGATTCCCAGGAGGAAAAAATTACTGGGGTAGAAATAGTGGAAGACTTAAACTACCAGGAAACAACAGCATTGCCGAATGATATCATATC
>CAZXDQ010000085.1:0-439 GCA_964639405.1 uncultured Syntrophomonadaceae bacterium
TAATCAGCTTGTGCTCGTTCAGGTGATAGTAGTATACCATATATGCGATAACGGCAAAAGAAGCCAGACCTATGACCAGGAGGTTCCCTACATCCGGGGGGGCGCTTTCCATGAAGATATTGCGGTAGCCCATGATAAAAGTAGAAGCGGGGTTTATCTCCACAATAAAATAGTATTCCTCGGGGAGGCGGCCCGATTCCCAAATGACCGGGGAAGAGTAAAACCAGAAGCGCATCAAGTGGGTCAACACGTTGTCTATATCCCGGACGAAGGTGGCGTAATACCCCAACACCAGGGATATGGCCGATAGAAACATGAACTGGATGGCCATGATAATCGGCAGCCATAGGAGTTCTATCCCCGGCACTATCCGGTAAAAGGCCAGGAAGAGGGCAATAACTATCAGGCCAAAAGCAAAGTTGATCATCTGGGTCATGGT
>CAZXDQ010000085.1:449-7343 GCA_964639405.1 uncultured Syntrophomonadaceae bacterium
GCTTTAGGCAGGTAAACCTGGGAGATGATCCCCGAGCGGCTGGTGATGGATTTGGCAGAAGAGTTGATGTTGGAAGAAATCCACTTCCAGGCTACCAAACCGATGATGAGGAAAGCCCCCACGTGCTCACCTTCCATGCCCAGCACTACTACCCGCAGGAAATAGTAAACCGCGCCCATGAGCAGGGGATCGAGAATCCACCAAAAATAACCCAGCACGGTGTTGCGATATTGGGCCTTAATGCCGGAAAGCACCAGATGAAAGAACAAGTCCTTTCTTTTCATTAGCTCCTGTAAATAGTCCTTCAAGTTCTTCTATCCTCCATAGCAGAATGGTTAAACAATAATGTTTTGCTCCATAGTAGACAGCCTTTTTTGCTGCAGCGTCTAGCAGTTAAGGCTTATTTTTAACCACTCGTTTTAACAAGCACCCATACCAAGCATCAATATAAATCATCAACCTGCTTGATAAATCACCAACCTGCTTGCAAGTATTTTATGCAAGAAAAACCGTGCTGTCAAGCCTTGGAAGCCGCAGTCAAGACCCGCAATATAGGGCATTTGGGGATATACGGGGGTGGCTCTGTTCCATCCACCCAGGCAGCTCCTCCACCCTCTCACCTTGACCGTAAAAGCCACGTAGATAACGCGTAGATAAGTGGAAGGAGTTGAAGGAATGGAGGGAGTTGAAGAAAAAGCCGGGAAGCACCCCCCAGTCGCACTGGTTAATTATCGCTCGCAAGGGTTAACCATCGCTTGGATGAGAAAATAGTTCAGCCAGAACGCCTGAACAGGGCCCACCAGCCTACCGCCAGACCCAAAAAGAAGGAAAGGGCTACCAGTCCCGCATATTCAGAAGGAGAGATTTCCCCTTTCTTAAAAGCCCTGTTCACAGTCCTCCCTCCGGGTAAAAGAACCAAGCTGACCATCCTTTCCCGAAAGGAGCGATATTTGACATGATTGCCCCAAAAACGAATCAGCTTATCCCGGACAGCAGCGAAAGAATCCCGGCTCCGGTGGTATACTTTCACTTCTTCCCGGTAATGGAGGGGAAACCCCCGTTTTACCGCCCTCTTAGCGAATTCCACATCCCCGCCGGTCATCAGCTGAGAATTAAAGAGCCCCACCTGATCAAAAACGTCCCTTCTCACCAGCAGGTTGGCCGTGGCCACCCTTTCCGTGCTCACCAACCGCTCCTGGTGAAGGAAACACAGGGCGTCGTAGCGGGCAAACAGGTTTTTTTTCGGGTCCAAAGCCTTGATACTGCCGGCAAGCAGGGGAGGATGGCCCTCTTCTTCCAGAACCCGGGCAGCTTCCAGGAGCCAGTTCCGGTCTACCAGGCAGTCCCCATCGGTAAAGGAGAGGTAATCCCCTCGGGCTTCCTTTATCCCGCGGTTACGGGCAGCGTAGGAGCCCGGGGTGGTCTCCTGCAGCAGGGAAAATAATGGCACTGATGACTGCGCGGGAAGAGGAAAAGAGTCAGCACCTTCCCCAGAGTTAGAATTCCCCTCAGCAGTGTGATAAATGGAGGGTGACCGAAGGGAAGTTGGTGGGGAATGATTATGATCAGGATAGTAGAAGTAGTTAAGGGTAAAAGAATTTGAAGAATGCAGACAGGACTGCAGGAACTGGTAGGTACCGTCGGTGGAACCATTATCCACCAGGATAATTTCACAGCTGAAATCCCCCGGCTGAAGATCCGCTAGCGATTTCAGCAGCTCTTTTATATTAGCCAACTCGTTATAAACGGGTATAATAACGGAAAAATCCACTTCACAACCACCTTAACTATTAAGCCCCACTTAGCTTCTCCTTATTGATAAGAGAACTCTGCCTTTCAATGGAGTATATACTTATCTGCTACAGTTAGCATACCATGCTTGTCCCTCAAAGGAAAGGAGATTAAATAAAAGGAGACCGAGCATGGGATTTAGGCAGTTGGTTTAGCAGTTGGTTTATGAAGTTTGCTTGGTGTAATATAATGTGTTATATTGGGTCGCCTGAGTATAGGAGCTATAGATGGCAGCAGCATTGCTCCCAAAATGCGTGAAAAGTGGGGCGGGAAAGTGCCTTGCACTTAAGCGGTACGCTGCCATGAGCAGAAGGGAGGAAGCCATGCAGGAAAGTATTACCCAGATGGGAAGTGAGGGCATTAATAAACTGCTGCTCCGCTTTTCCCTGCCTTCCACCATAAGCATGACCGGAATGGCTGCCTATAATATCGTGGATACTATTTTCGTGGGAAGGCTGGGCAGCGAACCTCTGGCTGCCCTCTCCTTGGCGTTCCCCCTGCAGTTGATTATGGGATCCTTTGCCATCGGAGCCGGCGTGGGTGCCGCTTCCCTTATCTCCCGCTCCTTAGGGGCAGGTAATCAACGGGATGCAGAAGTCACCGTTGGACAGGTAGTGGGCCTATCCCTTATTTTTTGGATAGCCGTCGCCCTGATTGGTTATTTCTTCATAGAACCCCTCATTGCTATTTTCGGGGCGGAGCCCAAAATCTCGGCCTTAGCAGCAGAATACCTGCTGGTAATTACTACCGGCTCCTTGACCGTCTTCCTCATGATGGGATTAAATAACGTGGTGCGGGCCATGGGCCACCCGGTTTTTTCCATGAAAGTGCTCCTCACCTCCGCCCTGGCCAATATCGCCTTGGACCCGGTGTTTATCTACGCTGCCAATCTGGGAGTCCAGGGAGCAGCAGTGGCTACCGTAGTTTCAAGGTTTATCGGAGTGCTTATAATAATGTACTTTTTCTTTTACAGCGGCAAGGCGCCCCTGAAGCTGCGCCTGGTCAACGTCAGGCTGCGCTGGGGTTTCCTCGTGAGTATATACCGAATAGGTTTTCCGGCAATGCTCCTGCCCCTTTCCCGCAATATCTCCCAGATAGCCGCCAACCTCATCCTGGTACCCTTTGGACACATTCCGGTGGCAGTAATGGGAGTCTTCTTTCGCCTCCAGATGCTGGTCTTTTTGCCCTCGGTAGGAGTAGGACAGGGGCTCCTTCCCCTCATAGGCTACAATTTCGGTGCCAAGCAGTTGGGGCGCGCCCGGGAAGTGCTGCTAAAAGGCGGGACAGTTATTACCCTCTACATTACTTCTATGACCCTGGTATTTTTTGTTTTCCCCGAGTTCATGATGAGTATCTTCAGCCCAGAAGAAAAGGTTATCTCTTTGGGCGGTTACGCCCTGCGCATTATGGTAGTCATGTTCCCCCTCAGCGGAATCTATATGGCTTCTTCTTTCTTTTTCCAGGGGATCGGCAGGGGAATGCCTTCCCTCTTTCTGGCTCTGCTGCGGGAAATTCTGCTTTTTATTCCCTTTTTACTGATCTTTTCTTACGCCCTCGGGCTCACCGGCGTGTGGGTAGCCCGCCCGGTTAGCGATTTACTGGCTGGCGCCATCTCCCTTCAGCTAACCGCCAAAGAACTCAAGCGCCATGGAATACCGCTGCAAATGCCTAAAAGCCGCCCCGAGGAACCATAAAAATATCCTGGAGTTAGATTAATATAAAGCAGTAAAGAAGCATCAGGTAAAAATTCATCTACTAAACTATCCTTATGCTTCCCTACTTTTTCACTTTCAGCTTTTGTATAGCTTCTTCCAGGCCTTCCACAGTAAGGCTGTACATGGGGAAGATTTCCCGGATGAAGGAGATAGTGTAACTGCCCGTGGCAGAACCCCAGAAGGAGTAAGGAATGGGATTGAGCCACACTGCGTGGCTGAAATGCTTGGCAACCCTCTGCAACCAGGTAATCCCCGGTTCCTCGTTATAGTAATAATAATCGATAGCGCCTCCTGGGGAAAGGAGTTCGCGGGGAGCCATGGCGGCATCCCCCACAATAAAGACCTTATAATCGGGCTCCAGCATGCGCAGGAAATCCTCGGTTCGGATGGCGCTGTCCATGCGGCAGTCCGGTTCGGTGTAAATATGCTGATAGATGCAGTTGTGAAAATAGAAAAAACGCAGATCCTTAAAATGACTGGAGCGGTTCATAGCAGTAAAAAGCCGGCTGCAGAGGCGCATATAAGGATCCATGGAGCCTCCCGAATCCATGAGCACGGCGACCTTCACCATGTTTTTACGTCCCCTGGTCCACACCAGGTGCAGCATACCGCCTTTTTCTCCTGTTTCCTGGATGGTTTCGTCAATATCCAGCTCCTCGCGGGGACCTTCTACTTTGGTGCTTAACTGCCTGAGTTTGCGCAAAGCTACTTCAAACTGCCTCACGCCAATAGAAGCATCGCCGCGGAATCCTTTGAAATGCCGGCGGGCGGCAACTTGAACCGCCGATTTGTTTACCGACTCGCCCTGGATACGGATCCCCCCCGGGTGATTCCCGGAGTGGCCAAAGGGAGAAGTCCCTCCCGTACCTACCCAGGTATCACCGCCGTGGTGCTGTTCAGTTTGCTCCCGCAGGCGCTCTTCCAATTGGCGGCGCAGTTCATCCAGGTTCCACTGATTGAACTGCTCCCGCTCTTCGGGGGAAAGGTGGCGCGGGGGCAGGGCGTTTTCCAACCACTCCAGCACTCTTTCGGTGAGCTCCGGTGGGGTTTCTATGCCGCGGAAATATCTATAGAAAGCCATATCATAACGGTCATAATGGGTTTCACTTTTCACCAGCACTGCCCGGGCTAAATAGTAAAAGCCGGTAAGGCTGGAATGGGCCATGCCCTTGCTCAAAGCTTCCATGAGCATCATCCATTCCGTGATGGTTACTGGCACTCCGTAGTCTCTTAAGGTATAAAAGAAGTTGATAAACATGGCGACTGGCTGCTTCGCCCCCTTTTTACCAATTGCGCATTATCCGGGATCCCCGCTGATTGGGGGCTGAACGAGCACCTGGAGCCGGATTTTTTTCTGCCCCCTGGCTGTGCAGCTGCTGGAGGAGGTTATTGAAATCCTCGTCTTTTTTAATAAGGACACCCAGGAAGGGAAGTTCCCGGTGAATTTTTTCTGGAGTTACGCCGCCCAGGGCAAGGGCCTGCACCCAGTCCAACAGTTCACTGGTGCTGGGTTTTTTCTGGATACCGCCCATGCTGCGGAGCTGGTAGAATGCCTCTAGAGCCTCTGTAAGAAGGTTTTGATCGAGATCAGGGTGATGGACCCGGACTATTTGTTCCATCAGGGCAGAATCGGGAAAAGCAATGTAGTGAAAGATGCAGCGGCGTAAAAAAGCATCGGGCAGCTCTTTTTCCGCATTGCTGGTAATTACCACAATGGGGCGGTGTTTAGCAGTGAAGCTCTCTCCCGTTTCCGGAATGTCAAAGCTCATGACATCCAGTTCCCAGAGCAGGTCGTTGGGGAACTCGATATCGGCTTTATCGATCTCGTCAATGAGCAAAACTACCTGTTCCTCGGAAAGAAAGGCTTCTCCCAGCTTCCCCAGTTTGATGTATTGGCTGACATCGGAGACGTCGCGGTCACCAAACTGGCTATCATAAAGGCGTTGGACCGTATCATAGATGTAGAGGCCGTCTTTGGCCTTGGTGGAAGATTTGATGTTCCAGATGAGCAGCTCCTTGCCTAAACCGTCGGCGATGCTCTGGGCCAGCATGGTTTTGCCCGTGCCGGGTTCTCCTTTGATGAGAAGGGGCCTGCCCAGGGCCACTGCCACGTTAACGCTGTTCTGCAGCTCTTGAGAAGCAATATAATCCCCAGTTCCTGAATAAAGCTCTTTTTCTGTCTTCAACGATTATTCCCCCCGTTCAACTTTTACTGGCTATTCAAGTTAAGCTCAACGTAAAATTTCATGATGGGCAGACAATTGTCTGAACAAAGCGCAACCATTTCAAGTTTACATTTTACCTTATCAAAAGCTAAAATGAAACATTTCCAAATGGAATTATAGTGGAATAATAATGAAACCCCACCCCAAAACCCTGTGCTCATCAAAAATCCCCCTACCCTGACAATTAAGGATGGGGGATTCTTTTGCTCCTTGAGTATAGGAGGACCCATGTCTACTATCATGCGTGTATACCATTCGGAAATCAGAAATCCTCGGTGCAATTTTAAGTTAAATCTTCTGCATCTTTACCTCACTGATTTGAATAATGGGCTCAACATCAGTGTAATTAGGTATGTCGGCCATAATCTCTTTGGAATGAGGGCCAAAAGCATTTTGGAAGGCCTCTAATGAATCGAAATATAAATGGCCCATAGCGATATAAGAGGCAGGAGAACCAGGCGCGCCTCCACTTAAGCCCTGTTCTACTGCCGCTCCTTTGAGGGCATCTCCCAACTTTTGTTGGCACATCGGTATGTGTTGGTTGCAGTAATACTCCATGTCAAATCTTTTGCCTTCCTCGTTTGGATAAAACACCGTAACCTTTATCACTTTTTCACCTCCTTTGATTAATTTATACCTACAGCAGTGCAGGCTAAATCCCGGCACTGAAAAGGTACCCTTTGTGGACAGCCTCGCTCAGTTCTTGTAATACTGGCGCCAACTCATCTCTACAGCCAAATTCATATAATTTTAACAATCTTCCTACATTAAAAGTTGCTTCTATAAAATAGAGGCAATTTCCTTCATGGCAAATTGTTGTTGGTTTAGGAAAAAAATATTAAGCGGAATCTTTCAATACGGATCAAGGATAACTGCAGTCCAGCTCAAGTAAGAGTAAGAAAAATAACCCGTTCGTGGATTAATGCGGCAACTACCTCCTGCTCAGTTTAGACAACTCTTCTCTTGCGTCTGGTATAATCTTTAATTGTTCTACCAATCTCAAGGGAATATCCAGTTGCTGGCAAACATCCCCTAAAAGGTAATAGGTTTCCATATTTTCCACCACTATCTTAGTAGGAGCCTTCCCTTCCATTAACACCTTCAGCAAAGCATCAATACAGCGGTCACCTTCTTCTTCCAGATTCTTAATAATTTCGTTCCCA
>CAZXDQ010000086.1:0-6292 GCA_964639405.1 uncultured Syntrophomonadaceae bacterium
GTAATTCTAAGAATGACGGAGATAATTAAAGATATTTTTCAAAAAAAGAGATAGGAGGTTATTTATATGGAAGAGGTAATTCAGAGCGTGATTAATTTTAGCGAAGGACGGAACCAACAAATAATTGAAAAAGTTGTAGATGAAATTCGCAATACAGAAGGAGTCAAGCTACTGGATTATTCTTATGATAATGATCACCACCGCAGCGTGGTTACTTTTATAGGATCTTCTGAAGCGGTATTGGAGGGAGCATTTTGTTTAACTTCTCGGGCTACTGAGTTGATAGATATGGAAAAACATCAAGGGGGTCACCCTCGACTGGGGGCTACCGATGTCATACCCTTGGTGCCTATTTACAAGGTTACTATGGAGGATTGCGTGAGAATGGCAGCCAAACTAGGGGAGCGAATTGGAAGAGAACTTAATATACCAGTATTTCTCTATGGCGAAGCTGCATCAAAACCAGAAAGAAAAAATTTAGCAACAGTAAGGAAAGGCGAGTATGAAGGGTTAAAAGAAACCATCAATACTCCAGGTAGAGAACCGGATTATGGCCCTCCATCTATGCACCCCTCGGCGGGGGCGGTAGCAGTGGGTGCCCGCAAACCGCTGGTAGCTTACAACGTAAACCTCCATTCCCCAGATGTTAACGTAGCTAAAAAAATTGCTAATGCGGTAAGAGAAAAACAGGGTGGCCTTAAAAATGTCAAGGCTATAGGATTAAAACTAGAAGATCAGGGCAAAGTACAAGTATCAATGAACTTAGTGGATTGTGAAGAAACTCCTATATACAGGGTGTTTGAGCTAATTAAAACAGAGGCTGCTAGATACGGTGTTGCCGTTGCTGAGAGTGAGCTTATCGGTCTTTCTCCCCAGAAATATTTACTCGATGCCGCCAGTTATTATCTTCAGCTGAATGATTTTTCTGAGGAACAAGTTATTGAAAACCGTGTCTTTTTTGAGGAGGGGTAAGCATTATGGAGAAAAGGCCAGCGGATCTGCTGATAAAAAATGCCTCCCAGTTGCTAACTCTGGCAGGACCTTCTCGCCCCAGGAAAGGTCAGGAGATGGAGGATATAGGAGTAGTGACTAATGGAGCGGTGGCGATTAACCAGGGAGAGATAGTTTCCGTGGGCACCACTGAAAGAGTTACTGAAGAAATTAACTTGCTTCCTTATGCGGAGGTGGTTGATGCTTACGGAAAAGTTGTAATGCCTGGTATAATAGATCCTCATACCCATGTGGTATTTGGAGGTACCAGGGAAGAAGAATTTGAGCAGAGGCTGCAGGGTGCTGATTATTTAGAAATCTTAGAAAAAGGTGGAGGTATTTTAAGCACGGTTAGGGAAACCAGGGAGGCCTCTGAGCAGGAGCTTATTCATAAAGCAAAAAGAAACATCAAGTATTTTTTAAACTGTGGGGTTACTACTTTAGAAGTTAAAAGCGGCTACGGCCTGGATCTGGAAACGGAATTAAAACAACTAAGAGTGGCAAAAAAACTTCCACAACTGATGCCGGTAGATGTAGTTTTGACTTTTTTGGGTGCCCATGCCTTTCCTCCAGAATATAAAGATAGACGAGAGGAATATGTGGATTTAGTGGTTAACCAAATGCTTCCTGCAGTAGCAGAAGAAGGTTTGGCAGAATTCTGTGATGTTTTTTGTGAAGAGAAAATATTTACCATCGAACAATCTCGCAGGGTTTTGGAAGCCGGCAAAAGTTACGGGCTGAAACCAAAGCTCCATGCTGACGAAATTGTCCCATATGGCGGAGCGGAATTGGCTGCAGAAGTACAGGCTGTGTCGGCAGATCACCTTCTCCAGATTTCTTCTACTGGGATAGAAAAGATGGCAAAAGAGCAGGTTATAGGGGTAATGCTTCCAGGAACCGCTTTTTTTCTAATGAAAAACCAATACGCTCCCGCCAGGGAAATGATAGAAGCGGGAGTTCCTTTAGCCCTTTCTACCGACCGCAACCCGGGATCTTCCCCTACCGAGGCCGTAAATTTGGTTCTTTCACTGGCTTGTCTGCAGATGAGAATGACACCAGCGGAAGCAATTACAGCTGCAACTTTAAACGCAGCTTATGCAGTTGAACGGGGGACCTATTTGGGCAGCTTGGAGGAAGGCAAACAAGGGGATGTATTACTTCTGGACGCTCCTAATTACAAATACATCCCTTATCATTACGGAGTGAGCCTGGTGGATAAGGTTTATAAAAAGGGTACCAGGGTGGTTATCTAGAAATATTTTATTTGGTATGGTGGGAGGTAAAACTATGATGGAAAAAAGTATTAAAGAGTTATCGGAGGATATTGCTTCTTCATCTCCTACCCCAGGAGGTGGTACTGTTGCCGCCCTTGCTGGGAATTTTGCCGCTTCGCTAATGTCTATGGTAAGTGGTCTAACCTTGAAAAGTAATAAATACGAAGAATTTCATCCTGTTATGAAAGATTTATTGCAATGGTTAGAGGAAACACGTTCCCGGCTGTTGAAGTTAAGCGAAGAGGACACGGAAGCTTATAATCAGGTGGTCTTAGCTTTTAGGATGCCCAAAGAAACGGAAGAAGAAAAAATGGAACGTCAAAAGGCGATCCAGAAGGCTTTTAAAAGAGCAGCGGAAGTTCCTCTGGAAACAGCGGAAATATGCAGTGATATACTAGAAAAGTTAGAAGAAAACCAGGAAAAAATTAACCTCTCCGCTTATTCGGATTGGGAAGTAGCCAGGGAAATGTCTCTAGCGGCGTTAAAGGGAGCATTGTATAACGTAGAAATAAACATGGAATCTATCAAGGATGGGGAATATGTGGATGCGACTGAAGAGCAGCTTCAGAAGATTAAGCATAAGAGAGGGATAGTTAACTAAAATAATGAAAAGAAGGTCGGAATAAATATGAATGATAACCCGTTGGAAAAATGGAAAGAGGAAAAGCCGGAAAAATTCATGCCAGCAGATGAGTATTTTTCAAAAATTCGCCCAGGCGATAGAATTTTTATCGCTACTGGCTGCGGTGAACCTCAATATTTGGTTCATTCTATGGTTGAGCATATAGAGAACCACCCCAAGTCATTTTTTGATGCAGAAGTATTACAAGTTTGGACTTTAGGGGTGGCGCCCTATGCAGAAGACAAATTTCAATTTAACTTTCGCCACCATTCTTTTTTTGTTAGCGACAATACCCGGGAAGCAGTCAACGAAGGCAGGGCGGACTACACCCCGGTATTTTTGTCTGATATTCCAGAACTTTTTAACCGGGGACAGGTTCCGGTAGATGCTTCACTGATACAAGTTTCTCCTCCTGACAATTTTGGGTATATGAGTTTGGGCATTAGTGTGGACATAGTTAAGTCTGCTGTGCAGAATTCTTCCCTGGTAATTGCTCAGGTTAACCACCACATGCCTCGGGTATGGGGCGATTCTTTTATCCACATTGATCAAACGGATGCACTTATTCCTTACGACGAATCTCTGCTGGAGTTTAATTTCTTAGCTTTGGATGAAGAAAAAGCAGAAAAAATTGGAAAATACGTATCCCGTATAGTAGAAGACGGCGATACTCTGCAGGTGGGGTATGGAGCTGCTCCTGATGCCTTGCTATATGAGCTGCAGCATAAAAAGGACTTGGGCATTCATACTGAATTATTAACCCATGGAGCGGTAGAATTAATGAAGTCTGGTGCAGTCACCAATAGCAATAAGAGTCTTGACCGGGGGAAAACAGTGGCATCCTTTTGCATGGGAAGCAAGGAAACTTATGATTATCTGCACAATAACCCGGCTGTAGAATTTAAACCAATTGATTACACTAATAACCCTTTAATAATTTCACAACAACATCGTATGGTGGCAATAAACAGTGCTCTGCAAATTGATCTTACCGGTCAGGCTACAGCAGAATCTCTGGGAGACAAGATTTACAGCGGTATAGGTGGGCAAACCAACTTTATGAGGGGGGCAGTATTGGCACCTCAAGGTAAAACTGTTTTAGCCCTTCCTTCTACTAGCCGAGATGAGAGCGTATCTCGTATAATACCTCAATTAGGCGAAGGTGCTGGAGCAACCCTTACCCGCGGAGATTTGCGCTTTGTGGTTACCGAGTACGGTATTGCTTATCTTCATGGAAAAAACCTTAGGGAAAGGGCTTTGTCCCTGGTTAGCATAGCTCATCCCAAATTCAGGCCCTGGTTAATAGAAGAAGCTAAAAAGTTATCTCTAATTTATCAAGATCAGGCGTTTATCCCTGGGGAAAAAGGTGAGTATCCCGACCACTTGGAAGCTTACCGAACTACAAAAAAAGGGCTCGAGCTATTTTTCCGCCCGGTAAAAATAAGTGATGAACCGCTGATTAAAGACTTTTTCTATTCCCTCTCCGATAAGAGTATATATCAGAGGTTTCTAACCTTAAGAAGGCACATTCCCCGGGAAGAAATCCAGAACAAGTACGTGGTGATAGATTATACCCGGGAAATGATATTACTGGCTATACGTTATTATTTGGGCATCGAGGTGGTCGTGGGATTAGCACAGTATTATATTGATCCCTCCACTCTCTCGGCGGAGATATCAGTAGTGGTGAGGGATGATTTCCAAAGTAAAGGAGTAGGCTTAGAGTTACTTAATTATTTAGTTTATGTAGCTAGAAAACAGGGATTAAAGGCTTTCACCGCTGATATACTACCGGATAACACTTCTATATTCCGTTTACTGGAAAAGTCAGACCTTGATTACGAGAAGAAATTTGAAGAAGGCTTGTTCCATGTGAAGATATCTTTGTAATTTTTGTTTTTTCACTAAAGCAGGAAGAAGTTCTATTTTCCGAGAAGTATTTACCGTGGAAGAGCTTACTAATAAGAATAAAGAGAGAATACCTTAATTAAGGGAGGGATGTTAGGATGGAATTTTACCAGGTAATAAAAGAAAGGCGCAGCGTTCGCAGGTACTTGGAGGATGATATTCCCCAGGATATGTTGGAGCGAATTCTGGAAGCAGCCCGGTGGGCTCCTTCTTGGGCAAATTACCAGTGTTGGCGGTTTATTATAGTAAAGGATCAGGCTAAAAAAGAAAAACTAGCAGAAGCTTTACCCGAAAAAAATCCTGCTGGGAAAGGATTTGTGCAAGCACCAGCGGTGGTGGTATTATGCGGGGATCCTTCAGCCTCCGGCAGTAAGGATGGGAAAGATTATTATTTGCTGGACGCCGGTTTGGCCATGGAACATTTGGTATTAGCTGCCAAAGCTGAAGGACTGGGAACTTGCTGGGTAGCCTGGATGGAGGAAGAGGTGGTTAGAGAGACCTGTAAAGTGCCTGAACAGTACCGGGTAGTGGCTATGACCCCCTTAGGGTATCCGGCAAAAGAGCCCAAGGCTCCTCCTCGGAAAGATTTTGAAGAGGTGTTCTTTTTTGATGAATGGGGAGAAAGCTGGAATTAAACATAAATAAATACAATATTTGTGGTGAGTGCAGGCAAACGGAAGAATCAATAAGGTTGCTTTTAATGAAAACGGGACACGGTTCCCGTTTTTATTAAACTGCTGTCAGTTTAGCAAGGGGAGTGGAAGTATGACTGAACAGGTCATTGAATTGGGCGGGGAAAATATGCAAAGTAGCTGGGTAGGAGTGCTTTCGGATACTCATATCCCTAAGCGTGCTTCTGCATTGCCTCCTCAAATATTTAAGATTTTGGAAGGAGCCTCTTTAATAATTCACGCTGGTGATCTGGTAAAAGAAGATATTTTACTAGAATTAGAAGCTTTAGCCTCGGTCTTTGCTGTGTCGGGCAACATGGATCCCCTACCCTTATACCATAAACTGGGAGAAGAAAAGACTTTAAATTTAAGTGGATTGAAACTGGGACTAACTCACGGCAAGGGAAGAGGAGAATACACTAAAGAATGGGTGTTTAATCGCTTTGTTAATCAGTGCCAAGGAGCTGTTTTTGGTCATTTACATAGCCCTGTTTTAGAGTATAGAGGGAATTTTCTTTTATTCAATCCAGGTTCTCCTACGGTGCCACGGGGACAAGCGGCTCCCTCCTGTGGAAAGTTATGGGTTGAAAATGGCAAATTAAAAGGAGAGATAATCGAAATTACCTGAGGGTAATTAAATTTCTGCTATTGCAGAAAGGATTGACGTATAGATGAAATACTTAGTAACCGGAGTATGCGGTTTTATCGGTTCCCATATTGCCCAGGCATTATTAAATCAAGGGAACGAAGTTTTAGGAGTAGATGTTTTTACTGATTATTATTCCCGAGAGATAAAAGAAAAAAACAGATTTCCTTTAGATGAGTTT
>CAZXDQ010000086.1:6302-7331 GCA_964639405.1 uncultured Syntrophomonadaceae bacterium
ACTTTACTTTTATGGAAAAGGATGTCAATGATCTAGAGTTAACGGACTAGGATGGAATAAAGGTTATAGTCCATCAAGCTGCTCAGGCAGGAGTTCGTAAAAGCTGGGGCAGTAATTTTCAAATTTACACCTACCACAATATTCAAGCTACTCAAAAACTGTTGGAACTTTCTACTCTTGTTCCCCTGAAAAAATTCCTGTACGCTTCTTCTTCTTCTGTTTACGGGAATATTGCCAGTCTACCTGCCACTGAAAGCCATCTTCCCCAGCCAATTTCTCCTTATGGAGTTTCCAAGCTTGCTGGAGAGCAACTCTGCAACTTATATTACTTTAACTACGCGGTTCCGGTAGTTTCTTTAAGGTATTTCACTGTTTACGGACCTGGTCAAAGGCCGGATATGGCTTTTCACCAGTTTATTCGCTCTATACTAAAAGATGAGGTAATTTTGATCTACGGAGACGGCAGCCAAACCAGGGATTTTACCTACATTGATGATTTAGTGGATGCGAATATGTCTGCTATTAATACACCGGCAATTGAGGGAAAAGTTTTCAACGTAGGTGGAGGACATAGAAGGAGGCTTGAAGAAGTAATAGAAATAATAGAAGACTTAATAGGCAGGAAAGCTCGTTTAAATTATCAAGACAGGCAAAAAGGAGATCCTAGAGACACTTGGGCGGATATTTCGCAAGCGGAAAAATATCTTTCTTATCGCCCCAGGTCCTCTATGAGAGAAGGGTTGGCTAAGCAGGTAGAATACGTAAATTATCTCCTTAGGAATAAAATGTAAACAAAAGTATGGTTTTCCTTGGCAGTACAGGGTAACTTGAAAGGTTATTGACTGTTTATAATATTTATTGTAATTTTGTGTTTAACGTATGAGGGTTCGAGATGTTTTGTAATCCAAAGCTTTTTTGGTTAGTAATAGGGTTTATTTTTTTAATTAAGCTCTTGGAGTGATGGAAATTGGATGAAGCTAACAATCAGAAGGGAAATGGAGAAGATTTAACTGAGAAACAGGATGGTAT
>CAZXDQ010000087.1:0-7255 GCA_964639405.1 uncultured Syntrophomonadaceae bacterium
GTTACTGCTCAGGCCTTTAAAAAGCTAAGATGGTCAGGTTGCTAATGGCGGAGTGACTGTCAACGAGGGCTAGAAGTAGCCGGCGAAGCCTTGCCCGGTAGCAGGCCGGCGCCTGGTTTCAGTGCCGCCTCGACCCGGAGCCGGTACTGCAACTGCATCTTTTTAATCAGTTGAGTGCCGGCGACTGTCGAGGGTAGCCTGCGAAAGGGTAAAGGCTGAGCCGTGCGCTTGCTTTCGAGTTGACCCGGAAGGAAGCCATAGCGACCTGATAGAGAATTGATAGACTGAGTAGTTACCAGTAATTTACATTTTAAGCTTTATAGTTTAACCGAACTAGTTCTTATAGAGAAAGCTGGTATTAGCTATGTCCCAGGCTTTTCCACAATAATCCAAAATTCATCTCCTCTTCTTCAGCGGTTAAGGGACGGGGGTAGTTGTAGGGAATTTCGCCTGGCCTTTCGTTGTAGTAAGGGCGGTTACAGCCTGGACAGCCGGAGGTTCTAAAGGCTCCCCCGTGTTCTAAAGCTTCTCTTAATTCCTGCCGCTCTTTTCCCAGGGACACCAATTTGCCTTCCTGGAAATCAAAAGATTCCAGGGAAACTTTATTTTGCCGGAGCAGGTATAAGGCTGCCTGGATTCTCCGGTAAGAAGCCAGGCTGGGAGCCGGGTAGCCAGCCAGGGATGTTCCCCTAATAGGGGTAAAAGCAAATAAGGCCACTTCCACTCCCTCATTCACAAGCTGATGAGCCAGGGTAAGCAGTTCCTGCTCCGTTTCTCCCAGTCCCAGGATGAGGTGGGTGGTAATCCGGGCAGGGTATTGCCGGACTGCTTCCCGAAGCATGGCTAGTTTATTCTCCAGGGAGCCTTTCCTGAGGCTGGCGTGATCTTCAGAGCTGGCTACATCCAGGGATATATTCACCCGCTCGGCGCCATTTTGGAAAAGGGAATCTACTTCGCTGCAATCTTTAATCCAGGTGGACACGCTTATCGGCAGGGTAACTGTCCTTGAGATCCGCTGCAGAGTCCTTATTATCGGGATCACCCCTCCGGTGGACCTTATTCCCTGCAGGCAGACACGTTGTAAGCCCGCTCCAGGTGCTCGGGCGAGTTTTGGTTCCAGTTCTTCCCAGCTAAAGGCAGGCCAGATTATCCGGCTTAAGTTGGCTGCTGGGCTGAGGCTTTGTTCCCCCTGGGCGCAATAAGCACAACTCATTAAACATTTTTCCTGGCCGGTACTTCCCGCATACAGCAGATAGGCTGTGGTGGTAGGCTCCTGGGTCTTCCAATCTAAAAGCCCCAGGGCCACAGCAGTTCCTGCCGACACCCGGATCAAAACGCGCAACACTCCTCTCCTTGAAGCAATTCCAGCCCTAGTTGCTTAGCAGCTTCCAGGGCGGAAGGATGAGGTTGCACCAAACGGTTTATTCCAGCTGCTAAAGCCAGGGAGTCTACCCTGGCCCGGTAATTGCCTCCGGGGCGCATACATCCCAAATAAAGGGGAGTGCGGGGAAACATAACTCGGGCACGGGCAATCACCCGGGCTACTTCTTCTGGTAGAGGAGGATTGCAGCTGGCAAATCTGGCGCCGGGAGTGGGTCGGAGCACCAAAAAAATTATGGCCTCGGCGCCCTCTTTTTGCAAAAAGCTTAAAGCTGAGTGCTCCCCATTAATAATGCCGCCCCGCAATCCAATGCACAGGTGAGGGATTACCCTGCTGTAAAGGCGCAAAGCCCGGTAAGAGGCCATAAAATCTTTAGCCCGCCAAGGGCTTCCGTATACCTCTTTAACGGTAGTATCATCCACTACCAGATCCAAGGAGAACACTTGAACCAGTTCGGCTAACGGTTGGATTTCTCTTGTGTTCACCAATCCCGGGTGGAGGTTGAGGGGAGCTCGGCGGGAGAGGGCTCTTACTTTTTCCAGCTGTTCATGGTGGGGCACTTTCCCGTCGGGATTGCATCCTCCACTTAGCAGGTAACTCAAAGGCGTGGATTTATGGCCGAGGGCCCGTTCCAAAGGCATCATGGAGCGCAAGTAATAACCCCCGCAGTGGGCACAGTCCATTTGACATGTATCTCCTGTGATGCTGACCGGCCAAGTGCCCTGAGAATAGATCATTTTCACCTGGGAGGAGAAACAGGCTTTCCTGGTTTCCCAAGCTCGAAGGAACAAGTCATCTTTAATAGTTTTCGACCAACTATCCGGGTAACGGGGACGTTGATTACGCATGACAGTTAGGTTCACCCTACCTTCTCCCTCTAGCTTCCTTTTGGATTTCCTCTGGCGGAAACTTTTATTCTTCCGGCTTCCAGCAAACTCGGGGGTGGCGGGCTGCCGTAAGCTCATCCAGCCTCCCCACTACCGTGGTGTGGGGTGCGGTAGTCAGTTGTTCCGGCTCTTCCTGGGCCCGGCTGGCGATGTCCTCCATGGCCTGGATAAAGCTGTCCAGGGTTTCTTTGGATTCTGTCTCGGTAGGCTCCACCATTAGGGGTTCTTCTATGATAAGGGGAAAGTAGACTGTAGGGGGATGAAAGCCATAGTCCAGCAGAGATTTTGCGACGTCGGCGGTCCCTACCCCGTAATTTTTCTTCAGGCGGCGAGCGGAGAGGACAAATTCGTGTTTGCAGGTGCGGTTATATTTTAAGTGGTAGGAACGTTTAAGGTGGTGCAGGAGGTAGTTGGCATTGAGTACTGCATCTTGGCTCACCTGTTTTAACCCTTCCGCCCCCATCATGCGCAGATAAGTGTAAGCTTTCACTGCCACGGTGAAATTGCCGTGAAAGCTGTGGATTTTACCGATGCTTTCCGGCAGGTCATAATTCCAGAAATAGCTTCCTTCCTGGTCTCTTTCCAGCATGGGATAGGGCAGATAGGGCACCAGGTTTTCTTTTACTCCTATAGAACCGCTACCCGGACCTCCACCGCCGTGGGGGGTAGAAAAAGTTTTGTGCAGGTTGAGGTGGACTACGTCGAATCCCATGTCCCCGGGTCGGGCATAGCCCATCACCGCGTTGAGGTTAGCTCCGTCGTAATACAGTAGACCTCCTGCCTCATGGACCGTGCTGGCAATCTGGTCGATGTCTTCTTCGAAGAGCCCCAGGGTGTTGGGATTGGTAAGCATAAGTCCCGCGGTATCTTCATCCACATGCTTTTTTAGAGCCTCTAAGTCCACTAATCCCCGCTTATCGGAAGGGATTTCCACTGCCTGACACCCGGCCATGGTAATAGTAGCAGGGTTGGTGCCGTGGGCAGAATCGGGTACCAGGACTTTTTTTCTCTCTTCTCCCCTGGAACGGTGGTAAGCCAAGATGATCATGAGGCCGGTCAGCTCCCCGTGAGCCCCGGCAGCCGGCTGGAAACTGATGCGGTCCATGCCGGTTACTTGGGTAAGTATCTGTTCTGCCTGGTGGAGGAGTTCTAAGGCGCCCTGCACCGTGGTGTCTTCCTGGTAAGGGTGCAGATAAGCAAATCCTGGCAATTGGGCCACCTCTTCGTTGATCTTGGGGTTGTACTTCATGGTGCAGGAGCCCAGGGGATAAAACCCAGAATCTACTCCAAAGTTACGGGCAGACAGCTCCGTATAGTGTCGCATGAGCTCCCCCTCGGAAACCTGGGGAAGCTGCAGAGGAATCTGGCGCTGCATTTTCTGGGGCAGCAGTTCTTCTAGAGGTTTTTCGGGCACGTCAGATGGGGGCAGGGAAGCCCCCCGGCGCCCGGGTTGCCCTATTTCAAAGAGCAGGGGCTTTGGTTTTCTCATTTCCATCCCTCCAGCTGGCGCACCAGTTCATCTATTTCCCCTCTGGTGCGTTTTTCGGTTACACAGAAAAGGAGCGAGTTTTCTAGTTCAGGGTAAAAACCGCTCAATTCCAGTCCCCCGATAATACCCTTTTGTAGAAGGCGGCGGTTTATCTCTTGGGGGGCACCGGGAACAGTTACCGGGAATTCCTTAAAGAAGTTTCCCGGGCATGCCAACTGGTAGCCCGTCAGGGCAGTGAGCTTTTCCCGGGCATAGGCGGCTTTTTGAAAACAGAGATAAGCCACTTCTTTAAGTCCCTGGGGTCCTAAAGCTGCCAGGTAAACTGCTGCAGCCAGGGCGTTCAGAGCCTGGTTAGTGCAGATATTGGAAGTGGCCCTTCCCCGCCGGATATGCTGTTCCCGGGTCTGCATGGTCATAACAAAACCGCGGTTTCCTTCCGAGTCTACGGTCTGTCCCGAAATTCTTCCGGGCATCCGGCGGATATATTTTTCCCGAGCGGCAAAAAAGCCCAGCAGTGGGCCTCCGTAAGCCGGCGGATTGCCTAAGGACTGGCCTTCTCCGGCTACAAGGTCCGCCCCGTATTCGGCAGGAGCCTTGACCAGCGGCAGAGAGATGGGATCCACCGTTGCTATCAGCAGCCCGCCCCTGCCGTGGATTAATTCCGCCAACCCCGGGTAGTCTTCCAGTCTTCCCAGGAAGTTATTGCACTATCAGGGCGGCGGTTTCCTGGTCAATCCTGGCCTCTGCTTCTTCCAGATCGAGATGCCCTTGTTTCATAGGGATCTCTTCTATCTGGAGGGCCCGAGCGTCGAAGTAGGTCTGCAAGACCTGGCGGTAGGCCGGGTGTACCGAGCGGGATACCAGGACTTTATCCCGGTGGGTTATTCTGCAGCTCATCACCGCTGCTTCGGCTACGGCGGTAGCCCCGTCGTACATGGAGGCGTTGGCGGCCTCCATGCCGGTGAGCTGGCAGATCATAGTCTGGTACTCGAAGATGGACTGCAGCACTCCCTGGCTTACTTCTGCCTGGTAGGGGGTGTAGGAGGTATAAAATTCGCTGCGGCTTAACACGTGTTTAACTACCGCGGGGCTGAAGTGATCATACACTCCCGCTCCTAAAAAGCAGGGGTACTCCTTCAGGTGGTAATTCCTGGCGGCCAGGGCGCTTAAGTGAGCCTCGGCTTCTACTTCCCAAAGGGGCGGGGGCAGATCCATCTCCCCCTGGAATTTTACTTTTTCGGGGATGTCAGTAAAGAGATGGTCTACCGAGGCCACACCTAGCTCCCGGAGCATTTCCTGGCGCTCATCTTCAGTTAAAGGAAGGTAGTGGAGTCCGCTCATTCTTCTTCTTCCTCCTCTTCTTCTTCTTTCTCCTCTTCCTTAATTAAGTGCTCTCGGTACTGTTCCTCCTCCATTAGCTGGGAAAGTTCATCCGGATCGGAGAGCTCTATTTTTACCATCCATCCTCCCTGGTAGGGGTCTTCGTTTAGTATCTCGGGTCTTTCTTCTAATTCCTGGTTGGTCATGCTAATTTTCCCGGAAGCCGGGGCATAGCTGTCTACTACTGCTTTAACCGATTCAATGATGGCGAAGCTTTCACCCTTCTCTACCTCTTTGCCTTCCTCGGGCAGTTCCACAAATACTACTCCTCCCAGCTTGTCCTGGGCATAATCAGTAATGCCTACTACCAGGACGTTTTCCCCTTCTAGTCGGCCCCATTCATGGGTTTCGGTGTAGAAGAGATCCTTTTCCAGGATCCATTTCATCAGCTTTCCCTCCTAATAAATGGTGTTTTAACCACCTGGGCAGGGTAATTTCTGCCCCGGATTACTATTTCCAGCTGAGTTCCCTTTTTGGTATAGGGTGGAGGCAAAAAGGCTAAAGCTATAGGTTTTTGCAAAGTGGGGGAATAAGTTCCGCTGCTGACCCATCCCCATTCTTCCTTCCCTAAAGCTACCGGGTAACCGTGGCGGGGAATGCCTCTTTTCAGTGATTCCAATCCCGCCAATTTTTTAGAGAGACCCGTTTTTTGCTGCTTTTGTAAGGCTTCCTGCCCAATGAAAGGGATAGTTTTGTCAAGGGCCACAAAAAAGTCCAGACCGGCTTCCAGGGGGGTAATTTCCGAGGAGAGTTCCTGGCCGTAAAGGGGGAGGGACGCTTCCAGGCGCAGCACATCGCGGGCCCCCAGGCCGGCGGCTGACAGGCGGTGCTCTTGCTTTTGACCTGTTTCCCAAATGGCTTCCCACAGGGAAGAAGCTTCTCCAGGGGAACAGAATAACTCAAAACCGTCTTCTCCAGTATAACCCGTACGGGAAACCAGGCATTCTATTCCAGCAATGGGCACAGAATATAAAAAGCGGCGTTTTTTTAGCTGAGAAAGAAAATAAGGGGTTAGCTCTTGAAGCAATCCCTGGCTAGTTGGTCCTTGCAGGGCCAGGAGGGCATATTCATCGGAAAGGTTGGATATTTCCACTTCTCCCCGGCGGTGTTTCTGTAACCATTCCAGATCTTCCATGGTGTTGGCGGCGTTTACTACCAATAGATATCGGTCTTGGCTTAGGCAGCACACCATAAGATCATCAATAGTGCCTCCATCTTCCAGGCACATGGGACTGTAAAATGCTTTTCCGGGGAACAACTTGTCCAAGTCGTTGGTGAGGATGCCCTGCAAATATTGCCGGGCGTTTTTCCCGGCAACCAGGATCTCCCCCATGTGAGATACGTCAAACAGGGCACAACTCTGCCGGGTAGTCTGCACTTCCTGGATAATGCCGGAATACTCCACAGGCAAAAGCCAACCGTGAAAATCCATCATCTGAGCGTTTAACTGGCGGTGCTGCTGGTACAAGGGGGTTTTTAAAGAAAGTTTCATAACTGACCCTCCCCACCATTTTAGTATTTATTGAGGCTTCCTGAGAGAGACAGTAACTCTTGGTTGGGGTTATTCTTCATAATAATGTTTGATTACGGTGGTGTTTTCAATACGCTCAAAGAGGACCGTAATATACTGTTAATAAAAAAACAGAGGCGCCACTTTTCGGCATATCCTCTGTCCTGGGACCTGAGAGAGTATCCCTGAATGACCGCAGGGACTTCCACCTTCGGTGTCTCGCTTAAGCGAGAACTCTCCAGAGGAGTGTCCTTCCCCTGGTACTGTGGCCTGAGAGTATCCTCCTCGCTTGCCAGGCGGGAGTTAGCCCCTTCGGCATCTCTTTACCGGAGATTCTCCCAGGGGAGCTCATCCACAAACATTTCTAATTTTAATTTAATTCTAAATGTTGTTATATTTGGTGGTCAATAACTATCAGTAGCCATATAAAATCCCCTATTGCCATTTTATTGGAATATCCCTTAAGAGCGCCCATATTTTCATGTAAGCTCTTTGTCGCAGTTAATTATGTCAGTTAACGCTGGCAGAGATATATCTATACAAAAATTGGATGAAAGCAAAAAGGAATTGGATGGAACCAGAAAGGATGAACAAGTATAGTATGGAAG
>CAZXDQ010000088.1:0-7226 GCA_964639405.1 uncultured Syntrophomonadaceae bacterium
GGCGCCAGCCTGGATCCCGAGTCCTTTGCCGGGCTAATTCAGGCCTCCCAGGGAGTGGAAAAAAATTGAATTACCAACAGCCTAAACCGGTGGCCCTGATCATTTTGGACGGGTGGGGGTTTTCTTCGGAAAAGAATAACAACGCCATATATCAGGCATCTACCCCCTTTATGGATAAATTTCACCGCACTTGCCCCCACAGCCTGTTAGAAGCTTCAGGTGAAGCAGTAGGCCTTCCTCCGGGGCAGATGGGCAACTCCGAAGTAGGTCACCTCAACCTGGGAGCGGGCAGGATTGTTTACCAGGAAATCACCCGGATAGACCGGTCGATTGCTTCCGGCGATTTTTTTGAAAACCAGGAATTGGTAGAAGCTATGCGCCGTTCCCGCACCCAAAAGGGAGCAGTCCATCTGATGGGGTTGGTCTCCGATGGCGGTGTCCATAGCCACCTGGATCATATTAAAGCTTTGCTGCAGATGGCTAAACAACAGGGAGTTGGAGAAGTATACATTCATGCCATACTGGATGGAAGGGATGTCTCGCCCACCAGTGCTGGAGAATACCTGTGGGAACTGCAGGATTTTTGCAGAGACCTGGAATTGGGCGAAATTGTAACTGTTTCCGGCAGATACTACGCAATGGATCGGGACCAAAGGTGGGAACGGACCGCTAAAGCCTATAGGGCCTTTGTTTACCGGGAAGGCTTGCAGGCGGAAGATCCCCTCGATGCGGTAGAAAAAGCCTACCAGCGGGGGGAAAACGACGAATTCGTCGCCCCTACAGTGATACCAGGGCAGGGCACAGAAAAAGGGAAAAGTATAAGCTCTCAGGACGCCCTGATTCTGTTTAATTTCCGCCCCGACAGAGTTCGCCAGCTAACCAAAGCTTTTTTTGAGGAGGATTTTAAGGAATTTGATCGAGGCAGCCATCCGCCCCATCCCTATACGGTTACCCTGACGGAATACGATGCCGAATTTCCCCTGCCGATAGCGTATCCTCCTCAGTACATGAATAATACTTTAGGAGAATGGGTAGCCAGCCAGGGGCTAAGACAGTTTCGGCTGGCGGAAACGGAAAAGTACGCCCACGTCACTTTTTTCTTCAATGGAGGAGAAGAAGAAGCTTTTCTCCAGGAGGAGCGTTGTCTTATCCCTTCGCCTAAAGTCTCCACTTACGATCTCCTACCGGAAATGAGCGCCTCCCAAGTAGGAGAGAAGGCCCGGGAAATACTTTGGGAAAAGAAGTATTCCTGCTTGGTGATTAATTTTGCCAATGCTGACATGGTAGGGCATACCGGCATAATGGAAGCTGCAGTGAAGGCAGTGGAAGCGGTGGATAAAGAAGTGGGAGCCACGGTACAAACTGCCTTGAATAGCGGTTATCAAGTATTTATTACTGGAGATCATGGGAATGCAGAAAAAATGTACGATGAAAAACTGGCTGCTCCCCATACCGCCCACACCGATAATCCTGTTCCTTTCTACTACCTGGGGGGGCCGGAGGGCACCGTTATTCGGGAGGGCGGCAAACTTGCCGACGTCGCTCCTACTATTATCCAGTCCTGGGGTTTGGAGCCACCCAAAGAAATGGAAGGAGAAGGCCTTTTAAAAAAGCAGGAGGGCACCCTTTCCCGAAACAAGGGCTAAAACAGGTTATTTTTTGAAGCTTAAGGCTCCTTGCTTGGGGTCAAGGGTTAAACCATATTGGCATGCCAGGATATTGGGTCCATAATCAGCCAAACCATGCGGAGGTGAAAATAAGCATGCACCATACCCTGATTAATGCAGTTAAAGGTAGAGAAATTCTGGATTCCCGTGGTCACCCCACCCTGGAAGTGGAGATTGTTCTGCAGGGTGGGTTCCGGGGCTGGGCAGCAGTACCTTCGGGGGCTTCCACTGGAGCTTTTGAGGCTCTGGAGCTGCGGGACGGAGATACCAGTCGTTACCTGGGCAAGGGAGTGAAACAGGCGGTAGATCGGGTTTGCCAGGAGATAGCTCCTACCCTTCAGGGAAGAAATGCTTTGGCTCAGGAGGAAATTGATTATTCTCTTTTGGAACTAGACGGCACTGAAAACAAAGAGAAACTGGGTGCTAATGCCATCCTGGGAACTTCTATGGCGGTTGCCAGGGCTGCGGCGGCTTCCCTGGGTGTTTCCCTGTTTCGATATTTGGGAGGGGTGGGCGCGCATCGTATGCCGGTACCCTTGATGAACATTATTAATGGAGGAGAACACGCGGACAACAATGTGGACTTGCAGGAGTTCATGATTGCTCCGGTAGGTGCCTCTACCTTTAAGGAAGCCCTGCGGATGGGAGCGGAAGTTTTTCACCACTTGAAAAGGGCTTTGAAAGAGACCGGCCTTAACACTGGAGTGGGAGACGAGGGAGGTTTTGCTCCTTACCTGGAGTCCAACGAAGCTGCGCGAGAAGTGATACTAGAAGCTCGAGACCGGGCTGGATACAAGCCGGGAGAAGAAGTTTGCTTTGCCCTGGATGCGGCAGCCAACGAACTGGTGCGGGATGGGCACTACTGGCTGGAAGGAGACCAACATTCGGCGGAAAGCCTCATCTCCTATTATCGAAGATTACAAGAAAATTATCCCGTGTTCAGCTTGGAAGATGGTTTAGCGGAGGAAGACTGGGAAGGATGGCGCCAGCTGCAGGAAGCTTTAGGAAGTAAACTACAACTGGTGGGCGATGATCTGTTTGTTACCAACCGCCAGCGCCTATCCCGGGGCATAGAAGAAGGCTCGGCTAATTCTATTTTGATAAAACTCAATCAGATAGGCACCCTTACCGAGACGTTAGAGACCATAGAAATGGCGCGCCAGGCTGGTTTTTCTTGGATTATATCCCACCGCTCAGGGGAGACGGAAGATCCCTTTATTGCAGACCTGGCTGTGGCTTCGGGAGGAGGGCAGATTAAAACCGGCGCCCCCAGCCGAGTGGATCGCACCGCCAAGTACAATCAGCTACTAAGGATCGAAGAAGAACTAAACCGTAGCGCCAATTTTGCCGGGAAGAGCATCCTTGGTTGAGTTTCTTGTGTTCTTGGGATGAGGTGGTAGCCTCAATCCTCAACTAAAGGGGTAGCCAGGAAGGGATACCCAGGGGGTAGAGGGGCTAGGGCAGGATAAATAGGCCTTGTTAAAAAACTATCCCTGTGTTAAAATAAATGGACGATTAAAAAGGGATGAATACTGGAGGGTGTTCTCCGATGGAAAGCGTTGTGATGGTTGTATATTTGCTGGTTTGTTTGGGCCTCATTGCTACGGTCCTCTTGCAGTCGGGTAAGAGCGCCGGCCTGTCCGGGAGCATTGACGGAGGGGCGCAGTCTCTTTTTGGCAAGAAGAAAGGCCTGGATGAAAAACTGGGCAGGTTTACTACCGTGTTGGCGATAGCCTTTATGCTGTTGGCTATTGTTTTAACTATACTGGGCACTCTTTAAATGGGCAGGAGAGGCGAAAGAGGCCTAAATAGTGAGTTAGCAAAGCTTGGAGGAGCAGGTAGCAGGTAACCTGTTCCTTTTATTTATACGGTTAGGGTAATATTTCATAGGAGCACAGCAGGGAGGTAATAGTGATAGCATGAGCGGAAAAATCAAAAAGCAACTCCGAAAAAATAAAAAGGCTCAATTAGCTGATCATGAAGGAGCGCGCAAGAAAAAAAAGAAGAGCAAAGGGGAGCCAGCACCCCCCAAAAAACCCCAGAGCCTTACCGGGGTTCTGCAGGGCAACCGCAAAGGCTTTGCCTTTTTAAGGCCCGATCAGGAAAAGGAAGCCGATGTTTTCATTCCTCCCGATAATGTGGGGGGAGCCCTTCACGGGGACCGGGTGCTTATAGAGCTGGCAGCCGGCGGAAAAGGGAAACGCCGGGAAGGGGAAGTAATGAAAATCTTAGAAAAAGGCACTTCCCGCATTACCGGCACTGTTTACCAGGAAAAAGGTAAAAAATGGGTGCTGCCCGATGAGTACCGCTTCTATCAACCAGTAAAAATCTCCAGCAAAGGTAAGATAAAGGCCCAGGTCGGGGATAAAGTAGTGGTGGAAATTAACCGGGAATCCCAAGATCGGGGGCTGAAAGGAACCCTGATAGAGGTCCTGGGACGAGCGGGTGACCCGGGAGTGGATATGGCCAGTATTATGAAGAAATACTCCCTTTCACCCAGCTTTCCTACCCCGGTGGAAAACCAGGTTAGTAAGCTGGTGGAAGGTGAAAACATTTCTGAAGCAGCCTACCGGGAGCAGCGCCGGGATCTCCGGGAGCAGCTAATCATAGCTGTGGATCCGGAAGGAGCCCAGGATATGGATGACGCTATTTCATTAGAAGTCCGCCAAGATGGTGGGTATACTTTGGGAGTCCATATAGCAGATGTGGGCCATTACGTCCGGGAAGGATCTCATCTCTATCGGGAAGCTTTAAACCGGGGAACCAGCGTGTATTTGGTGGATCGGGTAATCCACATGCTGCCTACCCACCTCTCCCAGGGGCTTTGCAGCCTGCGGGAGGGGGAAGACCGTTTGGCATTGAGTGTGGAAATTGAGCTGGATTCCCAGGGGAAAGTGGAGGGCTACCGTTTTTTCCACAGTATCCTTGAAGTTACTGCATGCCTGGCTTATGGCCAGGTAGAAAAGGCCCTCCAGGGGCAAGAAAAATTCGACCCTTCCCTTCAAGGTATGGTAGAAGAAATGGACCAGTTAGCCCGGATCTTAAAAGAAAAGCGCGTTAGCCAGGGAGCTTTAGATATGGAGATTCCTGAGCCCGAGATCAAGCTGGACGAAGAAGGAAGGCCCCTGTCGGTGACTTGTAAGGAAACAGGCCGCTCGGAATCTATTATCGAAGAGTTTATGCTTATGGCTAACCAGGCCGTGGCAGAGTATATGTATCGCAAAGATCTTCCTATCATGTATCGTATACATCCCAGGCCGGAAAAGGAGAAGATGATCACTTTCCGCAACATTCTAAGTCTGTGGAATTTAAAGATTCCAGGCAACCCGGAGAAAATTACTCCCCTTAAGCTGCAGGAGATTATATCCCGGGTCAAGGGAGAGCCCCAGGAAAGGACGGTTAATTACTTACTGCTGCGCTCCCTTTCTCAAGCGCGATACAGTGCTTTTATGGATGAGCACTTTGGCCTGGCTACCGATTGCTATACTCATTTCACTTCTCCTATCAGAAGGTTCCCCGACCTGTGGAACCACCGGGTGCTGTCCCGCCATCTAAGGGGTGAACTGAACCGGGAACAGGTGGAGCGCTTTCAGGAGCAGCTTCCGGAGGTAGCCGAAAGATGTTCGCAGCGGGAAAGAAAGGCGCTGGAAGCGGAACGGGAGAGCCAAGACTTAAAGAAAGTGGAGTACATGTTGGGACAGGAAGGCGAGGAGTACCAGGGTTCTATCAGCGGTATTACTTCTTTCGGCTTCTTTGTGGAGCTGGACAATACGGTAGAAGGGTTAGTAGCTTTGAGCGACATGACCGATGATTACTATGTTTTCCGGGAAGATTTGATGATGTTAGAAGGAAAACAGCGAGGTGAGCGTTATTGTCTGGGTGACCGGGTGAATGTCATGGTCAACCGAGTCAGCCTGGAGGAAAGGATAATTAATTTCCTGCTGGTATAGCCTTTTATTTACCTAACGAGGAAAGCAGGCAAAGCGTCCGTTGGAAGGCATTTTTAAACTTTTTAGTTTTATAAGCACCGCGGAAAATAGTCTCTGAAAATTGGTTTTGGCTGGTGCGGGGTATTAATCTGAAAAGCTGGAGGGATAGATGGGCATGGAAGAAGAGATCAAAGTAGTAGCCAGGAACCGCAAAGCCCATCATGATTTTCAAATTGAAGAAAAGTTTGAAGCGGGGATTGAATTACAGGGCACGGAAGTAAAATCAATAAGGAACTCCCGTATTAACCTGAAAGACAGTTTTGCCAGGGTTGAAAACGGGGAACTTATTTTATACAATGTACATGTAAGCCCCTATGATCAAGGGAACCGGTACAACCACGAACCGGAGCGTCCCCGCAGGCTACTCATGCACCGAAGGGAAATCGACAAGCTGCAGGGGAAGACTCAGGAAAAGGGCTATACCATTGTTCCCTTACGGGTATACCTGCAACGGGGCTTGGTAAAAGTAGAGTTGGCTTTGGCCCGGGGCAAGCGGAAATACGATAAGCGCCGGGATATTGCAGAAAGGACTGCCCAGCGGGAGATGGCCCGGGAATTGAAGGAAAAGCAACTGGGCAAGCCCCGCTAACAGTCCCCTGCTTAAAGAAAAAACTTGAAGAGGCCACCAAGGGGGCGTCTGGATTCGACGGGGGTGAGAAGTGCAGGAATAGCGAGCCCAGGACCATGACCTGGTAAAAACATGGAAGGCTAATAAATGCCGACGATAACGTAGCACTCGCTGCGTAACTAAAACGCAGCGCGCCCCTCCTTTCCCGGTCCGGGGGAGAGGCCCGGGGTGTCATAAAACCGGACTACCGAAACTTCTGCCGCCCCGCTGGAGTTTCGGGAAACTTTAAGGGGCTAGCGCTTTAGAACCCTGCTCCGGGGGGCTCTAAAGCGCGAAACAGCAATACTGGAGCTACGCTCGTAGAAGTTCCTGTATTTACACCCTCGGACGCGGGTTCGATTCCCGCCGCCTCCACCAAATATATAGCAGGGGAAGAAGGAAGCTGAAATGGAATCACATCCGGCACAGGCAGCCAGCGAGGCTGAATCTGTGCTCATTTTTTGGTAAAAGGGAAGCCATACGCCGGTTCTCGCCCCTACACTCTATCGATTCTCTATCAGGTCGCTAGGTTTCCCTTCCGGGTCAACTCGAAAGCAAGTGCACGGCTCCGCCTTTGCCCCTATCGCCGGCTACCTCGGCAGTGGACACCACTCTCAACTGATTAAAAAGATGCATTGGTAGTACCGGCTCCGGATGGAGGCGGCACTGAAAACAGGTGCCGGCCTGCTACTGGGCAAAGCTTCGGTGGCTACTTCTATCCCTAGTTGGCAGTCACTTCGCCATTAGCAACCTGGCCCTCTTAGTTATTTTAAGGCGGAGTAGTAACAGTTAAAAAAGGATTTAGAGTGTTAATGTAGAAAAATAATAGTTGATGAGCAGCATGCGGTTATAAAGGCACAATATTCCCATGGTTTGCACATTTTTCCAGAGAGGATTTAGAAGCTTCCGGGGAAAGATTGGGGCAGAAAAAATGTTTAGGAAAGGAATGCCGGGTTAAAGGAG
>CAZXDQ010000089.1:0-7194 GCA_964639405.1 uncultured Syntrophomonadaceae bacterium
AAAAGTGGCTACCTGGTGGCCGAGGCATGTGAAAGTGACAATTCTTTTTTGCGCTACCAACCTTATTATGCGGTGGTTACCAACATTGAACCGGAGCATCTGGAAAATTTTGATGATGACTTTTCCCAGTTGAAAGATGCTTATCGGACTTTCTTGCAAAATATTCGGCAGGAAGGAGCAGCAATATTAAATGCAGAAGACGAGTATTTAATACAATTAAGCAAGGATTTGCCGGTAAAAACCTGGACTTATGCCCTGGAAGATACCCCGGGGGCTGAAAATGCCCGTTTTCTGGCAAAAAATATTCAACATTACTTGCGGGGTAGTAGTTTCCTCCTTTATGAAGGAAGTAAGCGATGGGGAACAGTTAAACTTTCTGTTCCCGGTAGACATAATATTTCTAATGCCCTGGCAGCACTTAGTGCTACCAGGCTCTTGGGGCTCAACCCAATAAGAATTGCAGAAGTACTAACATCTTTTACCGGAGTGGGTCGTAGATTCGAAATACTGGGGGAAACCAAAGGGGTTACTGTCATTGATGATTACGCTCATCACCCCACGGAAATAATAACTACCCTCGAAACGGCTTATAAAAGCTGCGAGGTTAGAAATAATCATGATAATAAGGACACCAACCAAAATCCTGCCCAGCGGCGGGGAAAGATTATCGCTATTTTTCAGCCCCACCGCTACAGCCGGACTTCATACTTTTTACAGGAATTTTCTCGATCTTTCTCTTATGCAGATGTAATTTTGCTCCATTCGGTGTATTCGGCAGGAGAAAATCCGATTAAAGGGGTAAATACTTCCCATCTAATGGAAAAAATAAAACAACAGGAAAAGGGCAAGCCAGTACACTTTTTGGAGGATATGAATAGATTAACGGAATTAGCGGTTAGCTACTCAGCTCCTGGCGACATAATTATTACTTTAGGAGCAGGAGATATCTGGAAAGCAGCACAAAGTGCCCTTCGAATGCTAGAAGCCACTCCTACTACCCAGACAACTAGTGAACAATAATCCATCTGAGGTGCAAAAATGAAAGAACAGAATCATAATCCGAATTCCAATACCACGTATAAGAGTAGGAAAAAGGCAAAAGCCAAAAGAAAAAGAAAAGTATGGCTGTATTTAGGAATAAGCACCCTTTTATTCATTGCTCTCATCTGCCTGGGGGTAGGACTTTACTGGTATTATCTTGATCCCATGGTCTTTTTTCAACAAAGTAAAACTGGAGCAGAACATAACGAGGATGGACCTCTTTTTGAAGACAAATTCGACCATACAGTTAATATTGCTTTCTTAGGCTTTGACCGCGATATGAGCAGGAAAGATGATAATGATATTTTCCGTCCAGACACTATTATGGTGGCTTCTATTAATTTTGTACTAGAAGAAATTAATTTGGTCAGTATCCCCCGGGATAGTTACGTGGAAATACACGGCACCGAAGGTTATCACGATAAAATTAACCACGCCTATGCCCACGGATATATCAGCACTATGGAAGAAAAAGAGTACCTGGATTATCCAAACAGAGAAGAAAGAGCTCATCAAAAAGGCATGGAAACCCAAGTTAACACCGTTGGTGAAGTATTGGGAAACATTCCCCTGCATTATTATATTGGGATGGACATGGAAGGTGTGGTAGAAATAGTTGATCACTTAGGTGGGGTAGATCACCGAGTGGAAGTTCCTATCTATACTGGACTGGAAGAAAACTTCCGCCAAGTTTTGGAACCTGGATTCCACCGGCTTTCTGGAAGGGATTACCTTTTATACGTCCGCTGCCGCCAAGATGACGGCGATTTTGGTAGAGTTGAAAGGCAGCAGAGCATTCTGAGGTCCACCCTAGAGCAACTCCCGAAAAAAATTAGCCTTGGCAACGTCATGGATATTTACAACAGCGTACAAAACCACCTGGAAACCAATTTAGGCGAAATGGAAATAATGGCCTTAGCCCGATTCGCTTTTGAAAACCTGGAGATGAAAAATCTTAACAACTACGTATTATCAGGGGAAGCTGACTGGAAATACCACCGGGGACAAAACATCTCTTACGTGGTAATTGATGAGAAAAACAGGGTAGAGGTAATTCGAAAAGCATTTGGGGTAGAAGTAGAAAAAAGACATCAGATCTCCCTCTCAGGAAAGCAAAGCTCTGAAGCAGCTGAAGCGGTAGAAGCAATCAACCAACTTCCCGCAGAAATTACCTGGGAACATCGTCATTTAGTCGAATATGCCCGCCAGGAGGTAAATGAAGCTGTAGCAGAAGGAGTTTCCCCTGAGGATATTGAAAATTTGTCCCGTCTTTTAGAGGCAGAAAATGTTTTACAAGAGATTAAATATGATAGGGAACGCACAAGACTGGTGGAAGAAACCGAACAAGCAATAGCTAAGATTCCCGAAGAGATCACTTTAGAAAAGAAGAGATTAGTTTATGCCGCCAGGGAAACTCTCAAAGATGCATTGAAAGCAGGTATCACCAGAAGGGAAATCAATAATCTAGAGCAGCTCTATGAGGCAGAAGAAACCATTAGAGAATTACAAAGTAATCAAAAAGCAACAGAAGAAGAAGCCAGCTAAGGGCAATAAGAGGGAAATAATTAATCGCAAAGAATCAAACCAGGACAAATCCAACCCAGTGAAATCAAAGGTATTAGCAGCAAGGGCAAACTTTTTCTTCGCCGGCGCCCTTTTAGTCTAGCAGAACAAAAAACAATCCAGAGCTATTGAAGTAGTTTAATTCAGCGGGAAAATTTGCGAAAACTGCTTACCAAAGCCTGCTGGGGCATTTCCTTAAGCGTTGAAACAGATAACTCTCCCGGGCTTAAGCCATCGATGCCCCTGGGACGCAAAATTTTTAGCCTGACCGCTTCCATTATAGCAGCTATATCCAAATCTCTAGGACAGCGGGCAGAGCAAGTGAAACAAGAAGCACAAATCCAGGGTGTTTTGCTTTCTACTACTCTTTCTACTTCCCCGCCTTGAAGGTACAGCAGGATTTCCCGGGGAAGAAGATCCATGGCCGCCACTACTGGACAACCTGCAGAGCACTTTCCGCATTGGATACAAGCGTTAACATCTTGGCCGCATCTCTCCATTACCTCGCTCCGTATTTTCTCCACTAGAGAACCCGTATGCTCCATGGTTACCCTACCTCCTGAGTTTCTATCGGTATTTGCAGATTTAAAGCTTCTGCCAAAGGTTCACTGAAGTAAGTAATCTTGATTTTCCCTTCCTGGGCCTCAGGAGTACTTTCCAGGTTATATCGGCACAAGGGACAGGGGGTGGTCAATTCCTCTGCACCGTGCTCAATGGCCATTTGAACTATTCGTTGAGCAGTATTTTCCATTACTTCTCTTTCAGTAACCGATAGGTATGCCCCGCAGCAATTGTTGCGGAAGGGGAAGACGATTACCTCAGCACCCAGAGCTTGCAAGAAGTCTTCCATTATCCGTGGCCTTTCCGGATTGTCGAACCCCATTTCCTCAGCAGGGCGCAAAAGCATGCAGCCGTAATAAGAGGCAATTTTCTTGTTGCTTAATGGAACCTGGACTTTCTCCTTCAGATTTTCCCATCCCAAATCATCCCGCAGCACCTCTAAAAGATGTAGAACTCGAGATTTTCCGGGGTAATCTTGTTCAAGATACCAGCTTATTTTATCCCTGGCTTCCTTATCATTAGTTAAGCGCTCGTTAGTGCGTTTCAATAGGTGGTGGCAGGCAGAACATAAAGATACCACCGGCTTTTCCTTTGAGGCATAAAGGGTGCGGGCGGGGGACAACAGAGTAATATACTCGTCATTGCTTAAGGGGTAAACTGCCCCACAGCACTGCCATTCTTCCAATTCCTTTAAATGTATCCCTAGCTCTGCAGCGGCTGCTAGAGCAGTTTTTTCCATTACCTTGGCCCATCTATCTTTCAAGGTACATCCTGGAAAATACAGGTATTCCACAATTCACACCTCCAAAGGATCTGCATCTTTTTAAATATTTCAAATAATAACTTCTTCATTTATAGCCAAACTCCTTTTAAAATTTATAGGGATTCAAATTATGGACTGCCTTCAATTAAATAGGTTATTTCCTGGGCATCAAGAGTTTCCTTTTCTAAGAGAGTTTCTGCCAATAGGTTTAACTTCTCCCGATAGTTTTCCACCAATCCCTGGGCTCTACTGTAACACTTATCCACCAAGTGGCGGAGTTCTTGATCAACAGATTCAGCCACATCTTCGCTAAAATCCCGATCTTCTCCCAGTTCCTTGCCCAAAAAAACCTGACTGCTCTTTCTGCCCAAAGTTACCGGGCCTATTTCCTCGCTCATGCCATAATTCATGATCATTTGACGCAGCATAGAAGTTACTTTTTCCAGATCATTTTGAGCTCCATTGCTTATCTCGCCCAGGGCAAGCTCTTCTGCTACCCTTCCGGCAAGAAGGGCGGAAGCCCTGTCTAATAGTTCAGAACGGGTCATAAAATATCTGTCTTCTTCAGGAAGCATAAGGGTATGACCACTAGCGCTGCCCCGGGGTATTATGGAGACTTTATGCACGGCAGCGGTATGGGGAAGTAAATAGCCTACCAAAGCGTGTCCTGACTCGTGGTAAGCAATAAGTCTTTTTTCAAAATCGCTTATGACCTTGCTCCTTTTTTCTGTGCCTCCCATTATCTTATCTATGGCTTCTTCCATCTCCAGCATATCCAAAAAATGATGATCTTTGCGGGCAGCCAGCAAAGCAGCTTCGTTGGCAACATTCTCCAGATCGGCGCCGGTAAATCCGGGAGTACGGCGGGCAATAACAGAAAGGTCCACATTTTCTGATAGAGGCTTGTTGCGCAAATGTATTTTCAATATTTCCTCTCTGCCCTTAATGTCAGGATAGTTAATAGCTATCTGCCGGTCAAATCTTCCCGGCCTTAAAAGAGCAGGGTCTAAAACATCAGGTCGATTTGTAGCAGCAATTAAAATGATGCCTTCGTTGATTTCAAAGCCATCCATTTCTACTAACAACTGATTCAGGGTCTGCTCTCTTTCGTCGTGGCCGCCACCCAATCCAGCTCCCCGTTGACGTCCCACCGCATCAATTTCATCAATAAAGACTATGCAGGGGGAGTTCTTTTTAGCGTTTTCAAAGAGATCCCGGACCCGGGAAGCCCCTACTCCAATAAACATTTCCACAAAATTAGAGCCGCTGATACTGAAAAAAGGAACCCCGGCTTCCCCGGCAATTGCCCTGCCTAATAATGTTTTTCCTGTTCCCGGAGGGCCCACCAACAGTACTCCTTTGGGAATCCGGGCTCCAATTTCAATAAATTTTTTGGGGTCTTTCAAAAAATCTACTATCTCCACTAGCTCTTCTTTTTCTTCTTCTGCCCCCGCCACTTCATGAAAAGATACATTCTTATGTTCTGGTTCAAACATCTGGGCTTTACTTTTGCCAAAATTCATCATTTGGGAACCTGCTCCCTGGGATTGCCTTCGAATAAACAAAAATATACCTACGATGATCAGTAAGGGGAGCAGGTAAATAAGGGTGTTTTGCCACCAGGGGGTTCCGGCTTCCTGTTCGTACTGATATGATATTCCCTGCTCTTCCGCTAATTCATGAATATCAGCATTGGGATTCACATCTGTAGTAATGATGGTCCCATCGTTTAAAGTAGCTTCTATATTTAATCCCTTTTGGAAAATTTCCTCCACCCCATCGTCAGCTATCAGGCTGTAAAAATGGGAAGTGGAGACCCTCTCGGGATCGTCTCCATTTTGCGTATAAACAAATAGCAGTGTTATCATAAACACTACCAGCAGCAAAATGGGTATCTGTCGCATAAAGGGCGTCAATTACATTCCTCCTCACCAATATTCTTGGGTTGTTCCAAGCGTTAATATATTCTACCATACACTTGCCCAACAGGGCAAAATTCCCGAACACAATTACCTCTTTAAATAAGTAAAATTTTTGCTTATTGTATTGGAGGGGGAGACGCTTGCCTCTATGATATGTTAAAATAATTTTTAAATCAGCAGATAATTTCAGATAATCTAATTCTTTTTCCCTAAAAGGCTTATCAAAAATTTAGGTCCATAATTTAAGCCTTTTATTAAAACTTTAATAATTACAATAACAGGTGGTGTATAACCATTGTTTAAATCCAGGACAAAATTTTCCGGGAAAAAACCTTCTCGATTACGTTTTTGGTTATGGGGAAGCGCAATTATTTTGGTTTTGATCTTTTTGGGTGGAGGGGTAATATATCCTTCCGTTAACGAGTACCTGAGTCTTATTCAGGGGAACCCGCCTTCCAACGGCGATTTCAGTGATTCCAACGGAGACCAAGAAAGGGGAAACTCAGAAGAAAACGAAGAGTGGCCCCACTTCGAAGACAAATTTGACCAGGTAGTTAACGTGGCTTTCTTAGGTTTTGATCGGGATGAAGAAAGAGAAGAAGAAATGGATATATTCAGGCCCAATACCATTATGGTGGCTTCCCTGGATTTTGATACCGGAGAAGTAGAATTGGTAAGCATACCCCGGGACAGCTACGTGGAAATTCATAACACAGGAGGGGTTAAAGATAAAATTAACCACGGCTATTATTACGGTTATCGAGAAGCAGAATATGGAGAAACTGAAAAAGCCCACCAAAAAGGAATCGAAAAACAACTAAACACCGTAAGGGAGTTCCTGGGTGGTATACCCCTGCACTATTACGTAACTCTGGATATGGACGGAGTAGTGGAAATAGTCGACCACCTGGGAGGAATCACCCACGAGGTAGAAGTCCCGATATACACTGGATTGGGAGCAAATTTTCGCCAGGTACTGGAACCGGGAGAACAAAAACTATCCGGGGAAGAATACCTATTGTATGTGCGCTGCCGGGAAAATGAAGGAGATTTCGGCAGAGTAAAGCGGCAACAAAATATCCTCGAATCTACCATCGAACAACTCCCCGGTAAAGTAGGACTCAGCAACATTCCCGATATTTTCCGCAGCGTTCAAGAACATAAGGACACCAATATGGGATTAGGAGAAATCATGGCTCTGGCCAGATTCGGTTACGAAGAGGTGGAACCCGAAAATATTAACAACCATGTGGTTCCCGGGGATTCAGGCTGGAAATACGAAGACGGAAAAAACATCTATTACGTGGTGGTGAATGAAAAAGCCCGGGTAGAAATAATTGAAGA
>CAZXDQ010000090.1:0-7171 GCA_964639405.1 uncultured Syntrophomonadaceae bacterium
AGATATAGTAGGTGCTCAGGGAGAAGACTTTATCGGCAGACACGTATCTTCCTTGAAAGAAGAAGGTTATTTGGAGGACGTAGTTTCCCTTCATGTGCTCAAGAATCTTCAAGCTAAAACTCTTTATTTAGAAGTAAACGGCAAAGAGGTGCTGCTTACCGGTAGACCAGTTTTTAACCATGAAGGAAAACTAAGAAGAATTATTGCCAATATCCGGGATATGTCGGAGTTAAATCAATTAAAAGAAAAATTAAAAGAAGTTAACTTCCTTACTGACCGCTACAAGCGAGAACTAAAAAAACTGCGGGAAGCTGAGCTGGAAAAGAATTTTATCGCCAACAGCGCTGCGATGAGAGAAGTTTTAGAAATGATTATTAAGGCCTCTAAAGTAAATTCCAACGTAATGCTTTATGGTGAAACCGGCACTGGCAAAGAAATGGCAGCTCAATTAGTACACCATCACAGCAGCAGAACAGAAGCTCCTTTCTTGGCAGTCAATTGTAGCGCTTTAACTCCCTCCCTGTTAGAAGCAGAGCTTTTTGGATATGAGGGAGGATCTTTTACCGGGGCAGACCCTAAAGGTAAAATAGGCATTCTGGAAGCCGCCCACGGGGGAACTTTGTTTTTAGACGAAATAGGCGAAATGCCTTTGGATATGCAAGTAAAATTATTGCGCACCTTAGAGGAAAAGAAAATCAGGCGCATTGGGGGTAGAAAAGAAATCCCCATAGATGTGCGCTGGATTTCAGCTACCAACCAAGATTTGCATCATTTAATAAATTCAGGATTATTCCGAGAAGACCTTTTCTATCGACTAAACGTTATAAAAATTACCCTTCCGCCGTTGAGAGAAAGAAAAGAAGATATACCGCTGTTAGTAAATCACTTTTTAAAAGTTTTTAATTCCTACAAGAAAATCCCTTCGGAAACTATGAATAAAATGATAGATTATCATTGGCCAGGCAATATTAGAGAATTAAGAAACGCCATCGAAAGATTGGTGGTCCTTGATCAAAAACTGGAACTGGAAACAGATGAGGGATGGAAGGAAAAGCAAATTATTAACTCGTTAGATAACGATGCCTGGGAGGGAAAGAACTTAAAAGATATGATGGAGCAAGTGGAGAAAAAAATTCTTTTAAATGCCTATCAGCAATATGGCAGCACTCGCAAAGTGGCTGCTCAATTAGGAATAAGCCAGGCCACAGTAGTACGAAAAATGCAAAAGTGGAAAGATTGATCACTTCTGATACTATAATGTATCAGCGATACGATTTATAATCAGGAGATTTTTCTTTAAAAATTCCGATAAATACGCGATTCCCCTACGGTGTTAAAACTGAGAAAATGCACTGGTGATGCATATAAGTATCATCAGTGCATTTTATTTATGGTTTTGTTTCTGATTTAATCGAGAAATAAACCGGGATGTAATTAAACTTTTAGATGCTCTAAGGGCATTTACACAACCCATCTTTCCCTGGTTAGCTTCTCTCCCTGCCTGGGACTTTAATTTTTGGTATGATAATTGCATTATAATTAGGTTAATCAGGTGTTATCTGTTTTAGTTAATCATAAGAGGTGGAACCTACAACAAAGTTAGGAGCTTTTTCATGCAGGAAAGAATTACCTCTCTTCAAAAGAAAATGGAGGAAAAAGATCTGGATGTAGTCCTGGTTATGAATCCCCGAGATGTTTTTTATTATACTGGCACTGGACAACCCGCCAACCTGCTAGTGCCTCGCCAAGGGGAACCCCTGTTACAAGTGCGGAGGGCATGGGACTTCGCCGCACAAGAAACATGGTTGGAAAAAGAACATCTAATGAAAGGGGGAAGCATGGAAGCTTTAAAAGAAAAAACGGAAAAAGATGATTTTCCCATACGGCACATGGGAATTACTACAGATGCTATTCCGGCAAATTTAGCACAAAAAATCGAAAAAACTTTCACTTCATGCCATCTCATTAACGCTTCACCTCTAATTTTGGAACAAAGAAGCATAAAAGACAATCAGGAAATAACTGCTATCAAAAATGCTGCTGCTTGTTTCCTTAGTATTCACGAAACAATTATGCGTGAACTAAGGCCAGGTATTAGCGAATTATTCTTGTCTTCAAAAATTCTCCAAGCAGTTCGAGAAGCCGGTGCAGATTCTATTACCCGCAACCGTCGGTGGGATGCTTCTTTACCTCCTGACGGAATTGTAGCCTCCAGCAAGACTTCATGGCAAATTTCTGGACACGCTATGACGGTAACAGGGAAAGGATTGTCACCTGCCCTCCCCTGGGGAGCCTCCCAAGAAACTATAGACCAAGGTGATCTGGTAATTGTAGATATAGGCATTAACTACCAGGGCTACCACGCTGATATAGCTAGAACTTATGTAGTAGGCTCTCCTAACCAAAGGCAAAAAGAGAGCTTTAATCAGGTTTTTTCCCTTCAAGAATCCGCCCTTTCTTCTGTTACTACAGCAATGGCTGATGGGAAGGAAGTTAAAGCTGAGGATGTTTATTGGAGCGCTTATAAAAAAGCTGAGGAATTAGGAATAACCCCTTACTTTCAAGGGCATGGTGAAATGCAGGGGGACTATATTGGGCACGGCTTGGGGCTGGAAATGGATGAACTCCCTGTTTTACAGCGAGGGAGCAAAACCATACTTTCCCCAGGAATGGTTTTCGCAGTGGAACCAAAATTGATTATCCCCCATTGGGATGCAGTGGTACTGGAAGATGATGTAGTGGTAACTGAAACGGGCTGGGAGCTGTTATCTCCTATTCCCAGAAAATTATTTGAAGTAGATAATTGAATCTCTTAAAAGTTGTATTGAAGAGGTGAACTAATTTGACGGTTAATAACAAAATAATCGAATTGAGTAAGGTGCCTGCATATGTAAAAGACGGCGACAAGCTGTGGACCGGAGGATGGACGGTGGTGAGAAAACCTATGGCCATGGTTTGGGAATTAATTCGCCAAGGAAAAAAAGACTTACACCTGGTAGCAAATCCAGGGGGACCAGAATTCGATCTCATGGCCGGATGTAACAACATATCTAAAACGGAAACCAATTATATTGGGCACGAAGTTTTTGGACACCCTTATAATTGGCGTCGCAAATTAGATGAAAGTGAGGGGACAGAGTTTTTTCATGATGATTGGACGGTAAAAACGGGGGCTCTCCGAATTATGGCTGGCGCCATGGGAATACCTTTTATCCCCAGCAAATCACTCAAGGGCTCTGACATTATTAACCCCAAATACGATGGCTTTCAAAAAATACGGGGCAAAGACGAAAAAGTTCCTCGCAAAAAAGTAGAATTAATGGAAGATCCCTTTTGGGAAGGAGAAAATGTAGTTTTACTTCCTTCCCTGAATCCAGAAGTATGCCTGATCCACGCTCAAAAAGTTGGTGAAGACGGCACTGTATTGATTGAAGGAGGGACCTTTCTAGATTATTATGCGGCAGTGGCATCCCAAACCACTATTGTCTCTGCAGAAGAGATTGTTTCCTTAGAAGAAATTGAAAGGACAGCGGAAATGAATAAAATTCCAGGAATGCTAGTTAACGCCATAGTAGAAGCTCCTTACGGCGCCCATCCTACTGCCTTGTTTGGTTACTACGACAACGATCCCTGGTGGTTCAAAGAATATTTAGAGGCCTCCCAGGACACTGAACTTATGCGGGAGTGGAGCAAAAAATGGATCTTCGATCTTTACGACTATCAAGAGTACCTTCAAAAATTGGGAGAAAAAAGGCTGAAAAAGTTAAGAGCCAACCAGGAAAAAGGTTATAATCCTGACATAAAAAGGAGACTAGATCGCCTGGAGGAGGTGGACATGGCTTGAATTTTTCGGCAGAAAAACTAACCTATAATAAATTTGAAATGATGGCAGTAGCCTCCAGCAGAATATTACACAATCACCATACGGTAATTGTGGGGACTGGGTTACCGCTAGTGGGAGCTATCTTGGCTAAAAAGACCCATGCTAAAAAAATGAAAATTCTAATGGAAGCAGTAGCCTTTGACTGTAATCCGGAGGCCCTCCCTTTCTGTGTAGCCGATCCTCGAGCGGTATATAAAACCTCCTGGCGCCCTACAGCCGTTGAAGTAATGGGACAGTTTTTGCAGAGGGGAATGATAGATATAGGGTTTTTAGGTGGTGCCCAAATAGACCGCTACGGCAACCTGAACTCCACCTGCATTGGGGATTACCATGCTCCCCAGAGAAGATTAGAAGGATCAGGGGGTGCCAGCGATATCGCTTCCTTGGCAAATAAAACCGTTATCACCATAGCTCATGAAAAAAAACGCTTCGTAGAAGAAGTAGATTATATTACCAGCCCTGGATGGCTCTGCCGAGAGCCCAGGGGAAACAAAATGGTCCCTAGAGAAGAACTAGGGTTGAGGGGAGGTCCTCATGCAGTGGTTACTACTTTGGGCATTTTAATGTTTGATGGAAGTACCCGGGAAATGTACCTCCACTCTTACTATGAGAATATGGGGGTTACCACCAATCACATTATTGCAGAAACTAGTTTTCCTCTGGACGTCAGCAGGGCAGTGCCAGCAGATCCCCCTACTAATGAGGAATTACACGCCCTTAGAACTACTGTAGATCCGGAAGGCATCTTTATGAAATACTAGTTATCTCTCTACAGCCAACGAGGCTGCTTAAATAAAAAGTTCTTTATATTTCATATAATGGAGGGTATAAATTGAGTAAAGAAAATTTGTTCAATCAAAATCAGGTAAAAAAAATAAGCGAAGAAAAGGATAAGTGGGTCCAGCAAACCTTGAAAGATAAAGCAGGAGAAGAAGAATATTATACGGAAAGCGGGATACCAATAAATATACTTTATACCCCTGAAGACATAGCTGATCTTGATTATTTAGAAGATATAGGTTTTCCGGGTCAACCTCCCTATGTTAGAGGAGTTTATCCAAACATGTATCGGGGTAGACTCTTTACTGTCCGACAATTGTCCGGTTTTGGAGGTCCCGAAGACTGCAATCAGAGGATCAAATTTTTGCTGGACAAAGGAGCTACCGGCATAAACATAGTCTTCGATCTTCCCACCATTAGGGGATACGATTCCGATGACTACCGGGCAGAAGGAAATGTAGGCATCTGTGGGGTAGCCATCGATTCTCTGGAAGACATGGAAGAACTTTTTGCCGGGATTCCTATTGAAGAAGTTACTTCCTCAGTTGTAACCCATTTGCCCAGCACCACTGTGGTGCTATTGTCCATGTACACGGTAATGGCAGAAAAAAGAGGAGTTCCTTTAGAAAAACTTGGGGGCACTACTCAAAACGACTTTCTCATGGAAACTACTATAGGTAGTGCCCCAGAAATAATTCCACCAGCTCATTCCTTTAGGCTACAGTGTGATGCTATTGAGTACGCCAGCAAACACCTTCCCCGTTGGAACCCCATAAGCTACAATGGATATAATTTAAGGGAGGCCGGCACTAATGCGGTACAAGAAGTGGCTATTGCCCTAGCTAATTGTATAGCTACCGCTGAAGAACTAGTCCGCAGAGGGAATAATATTGATGATTTTGCCCGTAGACTTTCTTTCTTTTGGGATCTCTGCAATGACTTTTTTGAAGAAATTGCCAAGTGCAGGGCCTCCCGATTAGTTTACCAAGAAATAATGCAGAACCGCTTCCAGGCAGAAAATTATAAATCCCAGCTTATGCGCTTTCATGTGCAAACGGCAGGAAATACTTTGACTGCGGTAGAGCCTCTAAACAATATAGCCCGCTCTACAGTCCAAGGATTGGCAGCAATACTAGGAGGATGTCAGTCGCTTCATATCGATTCTTACGACGAAGCATATTCTGCCCCTACTGAAGAAGCAGCTTTGGTTTCTCTAAGAACTCAGCAAATATTGCAAGTAGAAACTAACGTAGTCAACACTGTAGATCCCCTGGCAGGCTCATATTATGTAGAAAATCTGACTCAGGAAGTAGCTCAAAGAATCAGGGATTATATTAACAATATTGAAAACAAAGGAGGAATTATTGCGGTTACAGAAAATGGATGGATTCACAAAGAAATTTCAGATTTCGCTTATCAACAACAAAAAAAGGTGGAAAACGGAGAAAGAAAGATTGTTGGAGTTAATTACTTAGAATCTGAAAAAGAAGAAGAGCGTAAAATCGATGTATTCCGCTACCCCGAAACAGAAAGCAAACAGAAACAAAAATTGCAAAGCTTGAGGAAAAAGAGAGACCAACAGAAACTGGATGAAGCCTTAACCACCCTGAGAAAAAAATGCCATACTAAAGAAAACCTTATGCCCTACGTAAAACAAGCTGTGGAGGCGTACGCCACTTTGGGAGAAATACAAGACATATTTAGAACAGAATTTGGTCTCTGGCAGTTTCCTTTAGTATAATATAGTAACTAATTAAGGAGGTTGTTCTTGATTTGAGTAATAGAATAAAAATGGTCATGGCCAAACTTGGATTAGACATACATTGGAGAGGAGCAGTAGCATTAACCCGCATGCTTAGGGATAAAGGAATGGAAGTAGTATATCTGGGCAACCAGTTTCCAGAAAGCATAGTCCAAACTGCTTTGGAAGAAGGTGCTGAAGTTATTGGTTTAAGCACGCTAGGAGGAAATCATGCTACCTTAGGCCCTAAGGTTATAGAACTCCTAAAAGATAAAGGGATGGAAGACGTGCTGGTGGTAATGGGAGGAGTTATCCCCCCCGAGGATATTCCCCAACTAAAAGAAGCAGGTATAGCTGAAGTCTTTGGTCCAGAAAGTAAAATTGACGACATTGCTGCTTTCATTGAAAACAACGTAGCTTGAAAGCCCGTAACTTTCTGAGACAAGACTTTAACCAAAATTACTATAAAACAGTTCTCAAGGAGGAAAAGTTTATGGAACTATATCCTGGCTTAAAAGGCAAAGATAGTGTGAAAGTCCATAGAAGTAACACTGCCATAGAAGTAGGAAGCGGAAAGGTTCCCGTATTTGCTACCCCTATGCTGATAGCTTTGATGGAAAGTGCTTCCATAAAAGCAGTGGAAAACTTCCTTCCTGCTGAAAAAACCACTGTGGGGAGTCAAATTAACTGTCAACACTTAGCCCCTACTCCTATTGGCTTGCAAGTTACTGCTTATGCAGAATTAATCCAAGTAGAAGAAAAAATTC
>CAZXDQ010000091.1:0-4768 GCA_964639405.1 uncultured Syntrophomonadaceae bacterium
GATCAGATATTTAAAGGGTTAGCCCTGGGCTCTCCTTACGTGAAAGTAATTGGCATGGCCAGGGCTCCGTTGGCGGCTGCCATGGTTGGTAAAACCATTGGGGATAGAACAGGCAGCGATGAGCTCCCGGTTTATGTTCAGCGCTTCGGACAGAAGCTGGAAGAAATATTTGTCACTGCCACCGAGCTGAAGCACCAGCTGGGGGAAGGATTATTCCAGCAAGTTCCTGCGGGGGGTTTGGGGCTTTACACTTATTACCAGAGATTGGCTCAAGGGTTGAGCCAACTGATGGCAGGCAGCCGCAGATTTTCCCTGGAGTACCTCCGCCGGGAAGACCTAGCGGCATTGACCCGGGAAGCTGCCCAGGTAAGCGGCATCGATTATGTGATGGAAACGGATCGGGAGGAAGCGGAAGAGATCATAAATTCTTAGCTTCCCTTCTGCTATTAATATTATTTCTACTTAGTCTATCAATTCTCTATCAGGTCGCTATGGCGATCTAAGGGCGAATATTGGAAAGGGAGAATATTAGTGGGAATACTGGATGGTGGGAACATTTAATCATCCCAGTATGACTATAAAATTTTAGAGGATGGATGAATTTTTGAGGATGGGTTGTCATTTATGGGGACAAGTTGTATCATCCAGAAGTGAGAGGTATTTTAGTCTCAGCGAAGAAAAGGCTTCCGACAGAGTAAACCGATAGCTTTATTCTGCTTGCGGAGGAGCTGCAGCTTATTTTTACTGGTTGCCAGGACAGCTACAACCAGGATGGTGGTTTAGTAAAAAGAAAACCTCTAATCTAATGAGCTAACAAGTTTGGAGCCGGGAGGTGGATGTGTATTATGGAGTGCGAAAAGTGTGGAATTGAAATACCGGAAGAAGAGGTCTTTCGCCATGGAGGGAAAAATTACTGTGAAGATTGTTTTGTGGAAATTCGCAGTATCCCCAAAACCTGTGACCCCATGAAGGTGAGGTCGGCCCGCCTGACTCGCCAGTTGACGGGTCAGGGAGAAGCTAACGGGCTTCTGCCGGTGCAGCAAAATATTTATAATTTCGTAAAAGAAAAGGGAAAAGCTAAGAGAGAAGAAATCATGGAGAATTTTGAACTGACTGAGGAGGATTTACAAAAACATGTAGCAGTGCTTCGTCACTGTGAACTCATTAGAGCCGCCAAAATAGGCCAGGAGGTATATATTACTACTTTTAACTGAAGCATTTGACTAATTAAAACTTTGTTTAAACTAATTAACTTCAACTATAGGAACTTTTAGAGGAACTTTAACAGGTCGAATGCTATTTCGGTAAATCCCTTAATAAAACTCCTTATTAAGTAACTTTCTTATATGAGCATCAGTTAGAGGGATAGTCTTCTGTATGTTAAAGAAGTTCTATCCCTTTTATTTTCATTCCTACGCGTCAGTGATTATTACCAGTTAATATTGTCTTTCAATAGTAAACGGAAAATCTCAATTAACAGTGAAAAAGGCCTAAAGATTAATTTAAATGTATAGTCGACCTCTCTGCTGGTGCTGTCTGTTCTGTTTTGGGCAGGAAAGGGAGGGAGGGGTGAAGAATAAGATTATAAACTCATGGGTTGTGTAAAAAGGGAAGGAGGTAGCATTAAATGGAAAAGATTAACCTGTCAATTTCTCGAGAAAAGATTCGAGAGGACCTGGAGAGATATCGGCAAAAAGCTTTAGAATTGGGTGCCACTAAGGCTGCCCTGGTTCAGACCTCCGATATTCCTGTGGACGAAACGGTGACTTTGAAATGCCAGATTCCCAGGTGCTTCGGTTATGGACAAGGCGCCCATTGCCCGCCTCACACCTTGAAACCCGCCGAACTACGAAAGCATTTATCCAAATTCCAGTGGGCGGTGTTATTTATCAAAGATATTCCTCCGGAAGTAGTGGTTCGCAACCGAGAAACTGTCAAGGAGCGGGTTCAGGCCTATCAGCTGGTATTCCAGATAGTGAGCCAGGTAGAATCGATGGCTTTTTATGACGGTCATTACTTGGCTTTTGGCTTTGCAGCCGGATCTTGCAGGCACACTTTTTGCGGCAGGGAAGAGAGCTGTTTGGCCCTGGAGGGAAAAAGGTGCCGTCATTCTTTGAAAGCTCGCCCCTCTATGGAAGCGGTAGGCATTGATGTGTTTAAGATAGTAGCTCAGCAGGGGTGGGATATATATCCTCTGGGCAGCGGGGTAAAAGCGGAAGAGGCAGTAAAGGGCACCTTGGCTGGAATCGTAATTGTCTGCTAATAAGTTAAAAATATTCCCAATAGTAGAACTTTACAAATTTACCTGCTTATTATATAATTAGATTACCAACCTTAAATCATGGCAGATTATCTTAATAAAAATAAAAATCTTCCGGCCTCATCCAGTAACTAACGGATGTTATTACGGAAAAGTTTTTAAATATCCGGCCAGAAAGGCCGGATTTCTGTATCTCACTAGCATCAAATAACTATCGAGGGGGTGGAGTATTTGGAATACCGGGAACTGTTTCATAATACCAACCGCAGCTTAGAATTGGCCCATTGCGAGTTTAACAGTACTGCAGATCCAACTCTTTTGGATGCTCTCACCTACAAGATCAAGTATTTAGAAATGTTGATGGACTATTACCTGAATAAACTCGAGGAAGAATCTAGGGAAAAAGAGACTCTATGTTCTTAGGAGATGCTTTCTAAAATTTTTTGCTATGATTAATCGTTTATGCAGGCATTTCTATGGTATGGCAAACTTTTACGGCTGCCTTCAGCCGTAATTTTTTTTGTCCACCTCCCCAGCCAGACCCCCTGGGGCCAGAGGGACGGGGTACCTGGTCCCTCCCTCGTAGCTGGTTAAACTCCTGGATGCTGCCTTCCAAAGAAAGGCTAGAAACGAGAAAAGTAAAATAGAAGTACGGAAGATAGAAAAGCAGGTCGTAACCCAGGGGTATAGGGAAATGGCAATAACTAGAGGCACAAAAAATTCACAGCTGGGGGGTTAAGAAAAAAAGGACCAGGTACCCCGTCCCCCCTGTGGCAATAAGGAACCAGAAGCCTTGTTTCCCAGGGGATGAGTTTGATCAAGAGGGGCCAGGTACCCCGTCCCCCCTGTGGCAGTGGGCAGTGGTTTAGGGAGGTTTTTTGGATTGGTGGAGGAGTATCAGGAGGCCTGTGATAATGAGGGCTGCAGTGAATACTTGGCCCAGGCTTAAGGGTGGGAGGAAGGGGGGAGTGACCCGGGGAAATTCAACTATGAAGCGATAACCGCTGTGCAGTATCAGCCACCATACAAAAACCAAGCCCGGGAAAGTGCTGGACCTTTTTAAGCGGAGGAGCACGATAAACACCAGTATCGACAGGAAAAAAGCGTAAAGTTGGGTGGGGTGTCTGGCCAGCTGATCTACCCCGGGAAAGACTATGCCCCAGGGGAGATCGGTGGGGTAGCCGTAACAGCAGCCGTTTAAGAAGCAGCCAATTCTGCCTATGGCGTAGCCCAGGGCGAGGGAGGGGGCCAACAAATCCAGCAGCTTTCCCAGGGGTATTTTTGCCCAAAAACAGTAAAGGATCAGGGCTGCCAGCACCAGGATTAAACCTCCGTGGAAAGTCAAGCCTCCCCGCCAGAACGCCAGCAGGTTTCCGAGGGGCTGGTCGGCAAACAAGTCCCAGTGAATTATTACGAAAGCCAGGCGGGCGCCCAATATTGCCAATATTAGAGCCAGCAAAATCAGTCCCGGCAAATGACGGGAGAGTTTTTTTAGGTGGTTTTCATTCAATTCACTGGAGGGAATACCCCAGTAATAGATATAGACCACCATGGCCAAGCCCCCCAGCAAGAGGAGGAGGCCGTAAGTCCTAATAGCGAGTTCGCCCAGATGAAGGTACGGGAGCATAATATTAACTCCTGTTCCTGCTTGGAGTTATTCGGTTTCCGCAACCTCCGCTTCTAGCTTGATAGGATTGGAAATTTGCTGGCGGTCAGGACTTTCTTCTTCCCACAAGTAGCCGTGTATCTCCATTTCCCACTCCTCAATTTTTTGAGGAGTGAGTCGGAACCAAATAACCCTGGTCATGTCCTCTTCGAAGTTAGCCCCCTGGGGAGGGCCAAAGTCTATAGAAAGGAGCTGGTTTTCCTGTTCAATCTCTGCATGGATCTTCTCCTGGGGGATCTCTTCTAAGGGGTACCACTGTCTTTCATGGGGATCGAGCCAGTCAACTTCCAGCGTAGAAGGAATGTTTTCCCCATAGTACCTTACTGCTTCTAGTTCCTTATTTGCGGTGGAACTGATGGGTAGGATGTAGCTTTCCCCGGGGCGCCAAACTACTTCCAGTTGGTCCTGGTTTATTTTAGTGACTTCTTCTCCCTGGGGTTCTCTTTCCAGGCCTTCAAAACCCGTTACTTCCTCGGGGATTCCCCACCTCATGTTCAGGTGCTGCGGGTCCTCTTCGACCTGGCACCCGCCGACCAGAATTCCTGCCAGGAGTATAACCGGCATTACCAATAATACCCAGGATCTCATCTGATAATACCCCCTCTATCAGACTTTATATTAAGAAAAGAGTACGCCATATCTTTAAAGATTGGTCCGGGGTTGAGAACTCAGGGTCCTAGCGGGTGAATAGCTAAGGCCATTGGAACCTTTGACCTATGGCCGAAGCCACCAGTAGAGGTATTTCCATTCTAGCATATACCACCCGGATTCGCAATTGTTGGAGGCAATTACCAGAAGTTAACAGTAGGTTAAATTTTGGGTTAATGCTTAATTCGTTAATG
>CAZXDQ010000091.1:4868-7134 GCA_964639405.1 uncultured Syntrophomonadaceae bacterium
CTGGAAATCACCTTGACACCCTTTCCCAGAATTTATAAAATGAAGCGGACGTGATGAGAACTGGCTTTTTCCAACGGATTCTTTGTATGGGTCTGAAACCAGATTGCCAAAGTAGTAAGATGGACTGCAGTAAATGATTTAAAGGAGAATATTATGAAGTTCATTCCCCTGACCGAGCTCCCTTCTGCCTATATATGGAGTGCCAGAGCCCTGACTGGGCCTTTTTTGAGGAGGCGGGATCACCTTTTGGTAAGGCTGCAAAGCGGCCGGGTGGTATCTATGGAAGAGGTTCCCCGGGAAAGGCTGCCGAGGGAGGTGGAAAACCATCCCCATTTTTTTGATCTGGGGGAGGATAGCACCTTGATGCCTGCTCTCCTGGACGCTCACGTCCATTTGGCCCTGAATGGAAAGGGGTTTCGGGAATCGGTTGCCCAATGGGATCATCCCGGGGATTTATGGCGCCGGATACGGCAGGATTTATACCATTACCGCCAAAGAGGAATAGGATTAGTTCGGGATGGCGGTGACGTTCGGGGGATTAACCTGGAAGTAGCCCAGTACCAGGAGCAGGGGGGAAACCTGGATCTTCCTGGAGTGCTGGCGCCGGGTCAGGCCTTGCGCCGCGAAGACAGTTACGGCTCTTTCCTGGGAGGGGGGTTTGCCAATACGGTAGAAATGCAGGATTCTCTTCGTCGACTCATCTCCCGGAAAGTAGATCACTTGAAGGTGCTCCTATCCGGTATAGTAAGCTTTAAGAAGTACGGGAAGGTAGCCCCTACCTCGGTGAGCTTGGAGGAACTGGAATACCTGGTGCAGGAGGCTCATGCCCAGGGGCTCAAAGTAATGGCTCATGCCAGTTCGGAGGAAGCCATTAACTTGGCGATAAAGGCAGGGGTGGATACCCTGGAACACGGATATTTTATCTCCGAGGCTTCTCTGAAGGAAATGGCCCAACGCAGCATAGTGTGGATCCCCACTTTACTTCCGGTGGCCGTTCAGACCAGAGAGCCATTTAATCGATACTGGAGCGGGGAAGAGTTGGAGGTCATTAACCGCACGGTAATTGATCAGCAAAAGAGATTATCCCGGGCCCGAGAATTGGGAGTGCCGGTGGGTCTGGGCACTGACGCTGGAGCAGGGGGAGTGAGGCACGGTTTAAGCCTGCTGGAAGAAATGCAGCTGTATGCCCAGGCGGGCTGGACCCCAAAAGACATTTTGCAGTCCGCGGTTTCTGTAAATGCGCAGGCTATGGGGATCCCTTCTAGTGATACCGTGCTGGATGTGAATTCTTCTCCTCATTTGATTGGGATCCGGGGCGATCCTTTGGATGACTTGTGCAGCCTGGGAATAGTAGATTGGTTTTTCAAAGGTGCCGGGTCCCTTTTAAATTGACCCTCGGCTTATACTTGGAAAGAGAAAAAGTTTAGCCTTAAGGGCATGGTAGGTGGAAAATGGATAATAGGCGGATAGATGGATAGGTATAGAGGTAGATAGATAGAGGGGTGGACAGGTAGATAGATACCCAGAACAGGTAGACACAGGTAAGGGGGCAGCTGGAGGTGGAAGAGCGCAGGGGTATGCTGCTGGTGGCAGCGGCGGGAATCTTTTGGGCTACTACGGGGATATTCGGCACGGTACTCTTTCGAGAGGGGCTGGATCCGGTAGGAGTGGCTTCTTCCCGGACGGCGCTGGCAGTAATTATTTTTCTGATATTTTTTTTGTTTGCGTTTCCCCGCTCCCTGGCAGTCACCAAAGAACAGTTGCTGCGTTTGTCCCTGGCAGGACTGGTGTCGGTGGCAATTTTTAATGTTTTTTATATGAACGCCATAGACCTGGTAGGGGCTTCTATGGCAGTGGTGCTTCTATACACTTCTCCGGTTTTTGCGGTCCTCCTTTCCCGCTTAATCTTGAGAGAACCCTTTACCTGGGAAAAAATTGTAGCGGTAATTCTCACCTTTAGCGGGGTAGTGCTGGTATCCGAGGTTTTTCATCTGCCTTCTCTTCTGGACAACACCGCCGGTATTTTGACTGGATTGGGCTCGGGGATGGCTTTTGCTTTCTTAAGTGTCTTTGGAAAGCATTTGCTGGGTGAAATCCCCCGCCTTACTGCCAGTTTTTACATACTTTTTTTAGGGAGCATATTTCTATCTTTGATCCATCCCCCCTGGAAGCTAGCAGGGGAAGGTTGGGATCTTTCGCTGCTTCCTTATTTTTTGGCTATGGTGGTTGTTTCCACCCTTCTCTCCCATTATTGTTACATTAATGG
>CAZXDQ010000092.1:0-7130 GCA_964639405.1 uncultured Syntrophomonadaceae bacterium
TTGTAAGGCAATCTCCACCTGGCAATCATCTTTTTCCCGGTTTATATGAATAGGCTCCTTGGGGATTACTTCTTTCCCTTCGTTCAAATAATGGACGTAAGAGATGATACCCCCGTCGTACTTAAATACTTCTTCCTTAACGTCCCCCTTAGAAGTTCGTTCATCTTGCAATATTATTTTGATGCCCCGATTCAAAAATGCCAGCTCTCTTAATCTTTGAGCTATAATCTGGTAATCGTAGTTAACTTCATCGAAAATACTCCGATCCGCCATAAATTTGATTTTGGTGCCAGATGAATCGGTTTTTCCTTGTTCTTTTATGGAAGTAACGGGCTGTCCTTCTTTATAAATCTGATAATATGATTTTCCATCCCGACCAACTTCCACTTCCAGCTGTTCTGAAAGGGCGTTTACTACTGATAGTCCTACTCCATGTAGTCCACCAGCCACTTTGTAGCTTTCCCGGCTAAATTTGCCCCCTGCGTGGAGCATGGTAAGGACTACCTCCAGAGCGGGACGCCCTATTCCGGGGTGTTCCTCTATGGGGATGCCTCTTCCGTCGTCCTCCACTAACACCTGGTTATTCTGCTTTATAACCACCTTTATGCTGCTGCAATAACCAGCTAAGGCTTCATCAATACTGTTATCCACTACTTCGAATACCAGCTGGTGTAGTCCTTTATCGGAGGTAGAACCGATATACATCCCTGGACGCCTTCGCACTGCTTCTAACCCTTCCAGCACTTGTATTTGAGATGCGTCGTAAAGCTGTTCTTTTATGTTTTCCAAATCCGCCATCCTTTAAACCCTCCATTTTGCCCTACCTTAGAGTATTCTCCCTTATAGTTTCGCCATTTTAAATACGCAGTCTATCAATTCTCTATCAGGAACTATGGCCAGTTTGCATAGGCTATAGTTCCGGGTCAACTCCAAAGCAAGTGCAAGGCTCAGACTTTGCCCTTTCGCCGGCTACCCTCGACCATCGCCCGCATTCAACTGATTAAAAAGATGCAGTGGTAGTACCGAGCCCGGGTGGAGGCGGCACTGAAACCAGGTGCCGGCCTGCTAACGGGAAAGGCTTCGCCGGTTACTTCAAGCCTTCGTTGACAGTCACTCTTCCACTAGCAACCTGACCACCTTGGCTTTTTAATGGCCTGAGTAATATCTGCCATTTTATAAAGGCCTATTCTTGAATTTTTCTTTTACCCAGAGTTTGCGAAGAAATAGGAGAAAAATAAACTCTTTCAGGGGTGACCACGAAAGATTTGTAACTGCTATAATCCTCCCTCTCCTCGTTTCCATGTTTATTTGCTTTATTAATAAACTGTTGGTTGTCACTATTAAAAGAACTATCCGGTTTACCCAAATTAAAAATACCCACAATTTTATGCAACGGGACTATCTGTGAATCTCCAATATGCAGAAACATCTCTCTTCTCCTCCCCATATATTTAACTCGTTTCAGTATAACATACTTATCCTCGTATATGATATCTCTTATACAGCAATCTCTCAATCTTTCCTTTCAAATGCCTTTGTTCCTCTGGAATTTGATCTAACCATGCTTTTACTTCCTCTTCGGGAAGGGTTTCTTTTTCTGTTGCTTCGATTTCTTCTTGACCTTTATTGTCCCCATCTCCCCTTTCCTGTTCCTTTAAAGAGGAGCCTTTTTCCTTAAAATATTCCTCTTCTCCCAAAAAAAAGTAAAGATCTTGGATATCCTTATTTCCCGTATAATGGTTTATTTTTTTTATTATATCTCCTTTCATCATGGTTAAATGGTGCATCCACACCGAATTCTTAACTCTCACCCACAGCACGCCTTTTTCTATCTTTTCGGCCTGGGCCGAGGCTGCCACCTTTTCTCCCACAATACTATCCCATTCCAGCACCGCCTGCTGCTGTTTAATTTTTCGGTAATAGCCCTGCCCTTGGAGCCACTTTTCAAGCAAACTCCCAATGGTCCTCAAGTTCCAACGCTCCTTTTTGCAGTTTGTACACAGCCAGGGGGAAACCGGCAAAAGAAGAAATCCATTCTTTTTCGAAACTGGTTACGAAACACTGCATTTTTTCCTCTTGAATAAAGTGTAGAATAAAGGAGCGTCTTTGATGATCAAGTTCGGAAAACAAATCATCTAAAAGAAGAACCGGAGTACTGCCTTGCTTCCGATGGAGGATAAATTGAGCTAACTTTAGCGAAAGGGTAATGGTCCGCTGCTGCCCCTGGGAAGCGTACTTTTGGGCATCTCTCCCGTTAAGGTAAATTCTGAATTCATCCACATGAGGCCCTACTAGAGAATACCCTTTCTTTAATTCAACTGCCTCCTTCTCTTTAATTTTACCATAAATCCTCTCATAAAGAGAGTTTTCCAACTCAGTTTCCAGATCAGAAGGATAGTTTTCCTCCTCCAACCTTTGAAAAATATCTCCGGTAACAATACTGCTTCGATAACTAACCGATACCTCTTCTTCCCCGTCGGTAAACCTGTGGAGCAAAACCGCAAACTCTTTTTCTAATTTCTTTAGAAAAAGAAGGCGGTAAAACACAATTTTGCTTCCATACTTGGATAAAGCCTCATTCCACAACTGCAAATTTCCCTGGGAAATGGAATAACCTTTAAGATAACTGTTTCGCTGTTTCAAAGCGCGATAATAATTTTTTAAAAGAGGCCAATAACCCTTTTGCCACCGAGTGATTTCTCGGTTTAAATATTTTCTCCTTATTAAAGGACCTTCTTTTATCAATCCCAAATCCTCGGGATAAAAAATTACAGCAGGGAAAAAAACCATATAATCTTCTTTATTGTACCCATCCTCGTTTACCATTATTTTTTTTGCGGAAGAACTCCCTCCGTAAATTTTAACCAGCTGCTTCATTTTGCTTTTTTCAGTACTAATCTCCCCTTGTAAATAAAAAAAAGAAGTTCCTTCTTGAAGCAATTCTCTCTCTTGTCTAGTTCGAAAAGAATGACCTGAAAGAAGGTAATAAATACCTTCCAGTAAGTTGGTCTTTCCCTGGGCGTTTTCCCCATATACAAAATTAATAAAGGGGGAAGGTTCCCAGTATAGAGAATCATAACTGCGAAAGTGGACCAGATTGATCTTGTTTACCTGCAATGATATTTATCCTCCGTTTACTCCATCTTAATAGGAAGTACCAGATACAAATAGCCTTCTTTATTTTCTGGCCTCAGTATGCAGGGGGCTTCGCTTCCACTAAACTGCATCTCTAAGCGCTCACTTTCCAGTACCTTTATTACATCTTGCAAAAACCTTACGTTTAAATAAATGGAGATTTCTTCCCCCTGATGATCTTGGGGAAAGATTTTTTCTTCCATCGAGCCTAAAGAGGAATTAACTTTAATTCCCATCTCCTCTGCATTTAACTGCATTTGCACTGCCTGGGTATTGGGATCTACCAAGAGGGAAGCTCTTTGAATGGCTTTTTCTAAACCCTCCCTATCTACCAACGACTTCGCCACTGTTTCCGAAGGAATGACTCCTTTTACTTCGGGAAATTTGCTTTCGATTAATCTGCTAAAGAAAAAGACCCGGTTAAATGCAAAGGCCAGTTGATTTTCATAGGGGAAAACTTGAACTTCATCCCCATCCCCTAAAAGTTTTATCAGTTCTCGAAGGGACCTGGCTGGAATCAAAAATTCCCCCTCTTCGTAATCCCAACTTTTATCGGGTATTTCTTCTACCACCAACCGATAAGTATCGGAGGCAGTAATTTGTAGTTTATCTTCCTTTATAGAAAAGAGCATCCCAGTGAAAGCCGGGCGACTCTCATCGTGGGATACAGCAAATATAGCTCGCTTAATTATTTGTTTTAACTCACTTCCAGTAAACACCATCGGTTCCCGATCAGGGGTGGCTTCCTTGAAATAAGGGTATTCATCTGGAGGCATGCCGGCCAATTTAAAAAGGGAATTACCCGTATTGATCTCTACCCAATAATTTTCCATATCTAAATCAATTTCTATCTCTCCGGGGGGGAGGTTTTTTATTATATCAATAAAGCGGGGAGGGAGAAGTAGCTTTCCCTGTTCTTCCACCGGTTTCTCGTATACACTCTTTATTCCTACTTCTAAATTAGTAGCCAGAAAACTGATCTCTTCTCCGTTACATTCGAAATAGATGTTCTTAAGAATATCCTTGGTAGTTTTTCCTGGAAGGGCTTTCTCTACTATATCCAAGTGTTTATCCAGGTTTTGTTTTTGTTCTAATATTTTCATTGAAAACGCTCCTTTTCTTTACCATTTATTATTACTATTAATTTATATATATATAGTAACAGTAATAAAGCCTGTGGAAGTTGTTAATAAACGATATTGTAAAGGAGTTGCTCAGAATAGGTTAGTTTAATAAGCTGTTTATAAGTGACTTTAAATATTAACAAGGTCTTTGGATAGTTAAGGGATGTGGATATTTGGTTCCACTTATCCACATAAAAATGTTAATTTAAGCGAATAGATTGGTGGTTTATGCTGATAATTTTTTATTGATTATTTATAACCTGTTACCCGGTGGTTAATTGTCGTTTCAGATAGTCAACTATCTGCTTTATTTCTTGGTTACGGTTTATTTCCTGAGAAATTTTTTTATGGGCGTGGATCACGGTAGAGTGGTCTTTCCCCCCAAATTCTTCCCCGATTTTAGGAAGGGAATGCTCGGTTAATTCTCTGGAGAGAAACATGGCCAATTGACGGGGAAAAGCTACGTTTTTGCTCCTCTTTTTTGCTTGAATTTCGTTGGAAGTTATTCCGAAGTACTGGGCAGTAGAATCAATAATTTTGTCCACAGTGACGGTCTTTTTCTTCTCCGAAAGGATGTGTTTTAAGGCTTCCTGCGCAATACTTAAATCGATAGAAGCGTTATTGAGAGAAGAGAAAGCCATTACTCTGATCAAAGCTCCTTCCAGTTCTCTTATGTTGGTTTCGATTTGGTTGGCGATGAAATTAAAAACTTCTTCGGGGAGGGTAACCCCTTCCAGATGAGCTTTCTTTTTTAAGATGGCAATCCGGGTTTCCAGATCAGGAGAATGAATATCAGTAATTAGACCCCACTCAAAACGGGAACGCAGCCGGTCTTCCAGAGTGGGGATATCCTTGGGTGGACGATCGCTGGAAATAACTATCTGTTTATTGTGATCGTGAAGGGCATTAAAAGTGTGGAAAAATTCCTCTTGGGTTTGTTCTTTTCCCGCCAAAAATTGAATATCATCAATAAGAAGCACATCTATATTGCGGTATTTGTTGCGGAAGTCTACTGTTTTGTTGTCGCGAATGGCATTGATAAATTCGTTAGTAAATTTTTCGGTAGATAGATAAAAGACCCGGTTTTCTAAATGGCTCTTTTTAACAAAATGCCCAATTGCGTGCATTAAATGGGTTTTTCCCAGGCCTACTCCCCCGTATACAAATAAAGGATTATAAGCCTTGGAAGGAGCTTCGGAAACGGCCAAAGAGGCGGCATGGGCCAATCGATTGCAACTCCCTACCACAAAAGAGTCGAAAGTGTATTTGGGATTCAAAGAAAGGAGAGACTGGGAATTTTGAGGAGGGGAGGCAGTTTCTACTGAACTTCTAGCCTGGGTATGTACCTCGGAACTTGAAGCTGCCGAAGAACTCCCCATCCAATTAGTTTGAGTGCTCTTTCTCCTGGTTTCGCTTATAAAATTTTTATCCAGATTTTCCTCCATTTGGTTGTTTTCCAGTTCCTCCTGCTCCAGAAAAGGAGTAGATATAAAATTAATGGAATAAGAGCGGCTAGATACCTTTTCCAGTACATCCATCAAAAGGTTTTTGTATCTGGTTTCCAACCAATCCTTGGTGAAGTCGTTAGGCACTTCCACGATAATAGTATCATTCTTCAGCGCTACCGGTCGGGTAGACTTGAGCCAGGTTTCAAAACTGGGTTTACTCAAGACCTTTTCAGCTTCTCCCAGGGCTTGTTCCCATAAATAAGAAAGTTCAGCAGACATACGGACCCTCCTAAAGTATTGGTTGGTAGAGGCTCATATAAAGAGATATCCACAGAAAATAAAAGTTATTCACAAAAAAACGGAGGTTATCCACAATATTTGTGGATAACAGTGATTCTCCCTCGATGCAAAATAATATTAACAGATGACTCTATCCACTGCAAAGTAGATGGTTGTTAATAAATTGCCAAAAAGAATGTTAAACTAAATTATTCGCAAATTAATATAAGATTTTGTAAAACTTGCAGCTAAAAATTAAATATGTTATTATCAGCATGCTACTCCTGCTCCTGTTATGACTGCAAGGGGCTGTAATCCAAAGGAGGTGATTTAGTTGTCCCAAGAATTAAGATCCTACGAAAACATGATTATTCTGCATCCAGAACTCTCCGACGAAGAAAGAGAACAATTTTTAGAAAAAGTTAAGTCTACGGTGGAAAAAAATCAAGGAGTAATTGAAGAATTAAAAGACTGGAATCGTAGAAAACTGGCTTACCCTATCCAGGACTACCGGGAAGGCCACTACCACATTGTGTATTTTTCTGGAAACAACCATGTTTTGGAAGAATTAGAGCGTTTTTACAGAGTAAGTGATGAAGTGCTGCGTTTCCTTTTTATTAGGCTGGAAGAAGCCACTTAAAGGGAGGTAAATTCGTTGTTAAATCGGGTAGTTTTAATTGGAAGATTAACCCGCGACCCAGAACTGCGATACACGCCTAATGCTGGGGCGGCAGTATCAAACTTCACCCTGGCGGTGGATCGGCCTTTCACCAACCAGCAAGGTGAAAGAGAAACGGACTTCGTTAATATAGTGGTTTGGCGCAAACAAGCAGAAAACTGCGCTCAATATTTGAAGAAGGGATTAATGGCAGCGGTGGAAGGTCGCCTCCAGATTCGTTCTTATGATGATTCCCAGGGAGTGAGGCGTAAAGCGGTTGAAGTGGTGGCGGATAACGTAAGGTTTTTGGAACGACCTACCTCCAGCTCTACTTTCTCCCAGCAAGAAGAAATACCGGGAGAAGAAATGAGCATAAACGAAGAGGACATCCCTTTTTAGTTATTTCTTGATTTTAGTGGTTGCTTAGTTTGTTTAACGTGAAACAATAATTATTATCATTATCCACAGCAGGAGGGATCAAGTTGA
>CAZXDQ010000093.1:0-7121 GCA_964639405.1 uncultured Syntrophomonadaceae bacterium
CCAGGACCCAGCGATACCCCTGTTGTTTAGCTAATGCCCCCAGTCTACCAAAAAGCTCTTTTTTGCAATAATAACAACGTTCCGGGGGGTTATTAACAAAAAGGGAGTTCTCCAGTTCTTTAGTCTCAATTATCTGGCAATTTACCCCCCATTTCTCTGCCAGGCGCTCAGCTTCTTCGATTTCCTTCCGGGGATGCAATTGGGATGAAGCAATAACCGCCAACATTCGGTCCCCTAAGAGTTGGTGGGCAAGATAAAGCAGAAGGCTGCTGTCCACTCCCCCCGAAAAAGCTACCAGGGCACTGTCCATGCTCTCTATAATAGTAAAAAGATGGCTGAGCTTTTTCCCAAGCTCTTCCGGCACCTTTTGAAGAATCCTTGCCTTCCAGGCATCCCTTTCCAAATTGCTCCACCTCTAACTTCCTCGATAGCTGTTCAATACCTTAATAAGTATTAACTATTCAGCCTATCAATTCTCTATCAGGTCGCTATGGCTTCTTCCCGAGTCAAATCCGCCATTAGCAACCTGACCATCTTCGCTTTTTTTACGGCCTTAGTAGTAACCAAAAGTAAAAGGTTCATAGCTGTCCGGAGCTTCCACCTTGCTCCTCTTCCCCTTCCAGCTGCAACAACTTTTGTAAAAATTTTTCCCGTAACTCCACCATTTCTTCCCGCACTGCTTGCAATTCTTGAATCATCTCATCGATTTCTGCAATTTTTCTATCTCCATAAGCCAGGGTCTTTTTCAATTGTTCTTTTTCAGTGGGATCTAAATCATAGAGATCTATCATTTCTTTTATTTCGCTCAGAGAAAACCCAAAGCGCTTACCTCTTAAAATAAGCTTGAGGCGGCCTCGGGTCCGCTTATCATAATAGCGCTGTTGGGTTTCGCTTTCCCGCTGTCGGGAACTGAGTAACCCCACTTCTTCGTAGTATCGGACAGTCCGGGGAGTTATTCCGAACATAGAAGCCAGTTCGGAAATGGAGTACCACTCCTCTACCTCATGCTGTTCAGCTTTACTCATAACTCCAACTCCTTATATAATCGGGTTGAATTTCTTGTGTGCCCAATTACGACAAGTATCCAGTATCCCAGGTGATTTTTTCATTAACCGCTATACTACTCTATCTATATAGAAAAATTAGTAAAACCAAGGCTGAAAAACTGGCTTTTGCCTTCTCCAATACTTCCTCACCATTAAAAGCCTATGAGAGAAACAGCTTCACTTATTTTTAGTTATCATGTGCTTGATCTTATCTCCCAAAACGCTTTCCGCCACGGCTGTTTCATAATGCAATCCCATACCCAGGGGAGCAGACATCGCCATATTTAAAGCGCGCTTAGCGCCCTGGATCGCATCAGCTGGAAGCTCCACCATTTCAGAAGCCATTTTTTCTCCCTCTTCATCCAACTCTTCGGTGGGGTAGAGATGATTCACCAAACCTATACGTAAAGCTTCTTCTGCGCCTATGCGGCGGGCAGTTAGGATTAATTCTTTGGCCATGCCCGGGCCTACTATCCGCGGCAGCCTTTGAGTCCCCCCGCAATCGGGAATAATACCGTGGACCACTTCCGGGATGGAGAAAACTGCATCGTAAGAAGCAATGCGCACATCGCAGGCCAGGGACATTTCCATCCCCGCTCCAATACAACCTCCCCGAATGACTGCTATTACCGGCACAGCCAAAGATTCAAGTTTGCTGTAGATATTGCTTAAATATTGAAGGGTTTCATAACCATCCCGCACGGTCTTATCACCCAACGAGATGCCACCCGAAGCCGCTGCTTTCAGATCCAATCCACTGCAAAAGGATTTCCCCGCTCCTTTAAAAATAACTGCTTTAACTTCAGGAGTAAATTTGATTTGATCCACAGCTTCTTCCAAGCCCAGCCAAACTTCACCATCCACGGCATTGGATTTTTCTGGCCGGTTGAGGATTATTCGCGCCACTTCCCCTTTCACATCCAGGTGCACTTTTTCCGTACTGAGCATTGCTTCCCCTCCTACTACTCATATTATAATCATAACCGCAAACACATCCGGTTTTAACCCTCTTAACCCTAAATCAAGCTTATCCACCCTGCTATGCTTCGTGTTAAACCAACCTTGCCCCTTCATTCTCCTTTTATCCATACTAACCACTGATATATATCAATTCTACGCCGGAAGAAGCAAACCTTCTCTACAGATGGGAAAATTCGGCAATTACTGGCGCATGATCCGAGGGGGTTATCTTGTTTTTGCGGCGGGGCCACCGGTCTACTTCCACTTTTTCTAGATAGTCCAATAAAGGAGAAGTCGCCAGGATGTAGTCAATGCGTAGCCCTTCATTTTTCCAAATCGCCCCTCCCATATAGCTCCACCAGGTAAAGCCTTCCTCTGTAGGATACAAGTAGCGAAAGGTATCTACCAATCCCCATTCCAATAGCCTTTCAAAAGCTTCTCGCTCTTCCGGCATGGTGGCCACGGTATCTCTCATAGCTTCTGCATCATAAACATCTTGGTCTTCCCGAGCCACATTAAAATCTCCTACCACCAGCAGGGGATCCTGGGGAGAGTGATTAGTTTCCAGATACTGCAGAAACTGTCGATACCAGTCCAGCTTGTAATGATACTTTTTACCTCCCCGTTCTTCTCCATGGGGCACATATACATTTATAATAGCAAGTTCTCCCAATCTGCAGGAAATAATCCTCTTCTGTTTATCCCATTCCGGATCTCCAAAACCCTTCTTGATTTTCTCCATAGGGAGCCGGGAGGATATTGCCACCCCATGGTACTGGGGTTGGCCAAAAACCGCTGAGCCGTACCCCTGGTTATTCCACTCCTCAAAAGGGAATTCTTCCTCCGGCACTTTAAGTTCCTGCAAACCAAAAACTTCTATATCGAAATCCCGTCTTTCCAACCACTGAAACAACAAATTCTTACGGGCTCGTATAGAGTTAACATTGTAACTGCATATTTTCAAAGCTTGTCCCTCCCCAGGTTCCCTTTTTAATTATCAAGAAACTCCCAATAATACTCCAAAAGTCAAGAACATCCCCGGAATTAACGGGCAAATAACACCTGCAGTCCAAGGCCACCTCCAGGGGGGTTAAATAGTAGTTAAATTTGTCTTTGCAAGCACCTGTATCTCACTAACCATAATATTGGAAACTATTATTTTACTTTGAGGACGGCGGTGAAGGCTTCCTGGGGTATTTCCACATCCCCCAGCTGTTTCATCTTTTTCTTTCCTTCTTTCTGTTTTTCCAAAAGCTTGCGCTTTCTTGTAACATCTCCCCCGTAAAGCTTCTCGGTAACATTTTTACGCAAGGCTTTGATAGTTTCCCGGGCAATTACCCGGTTACCAACTGCCGCCTGGACAGGTATGTCCACCATTTGGCGAGGAATAATTTCTTTTAACCTCTCTACCATTTCTCTACCTCGTATTTCCGCTTTGTCATGATGAATAATGAAAGAAAGAGCGTCTACTTTCTTGCCACCCACCAGAATATCCATTAATACCAGGTTGGACTCCCTATACCCGTAGAATGAATAGTCCAGGGTAGCGTACCCCCGGGTCCGGGACTTGAGCAGATCAAAAAAATCATAAATGATCTCCGCCAGAGGCAACAGGTAAGCTATCTTAACCCTTCCAGAAGACAAGTATTCCATGTTTAGGAACTCGCCTCTACGGTCCTGGCACAACTCGATTATAGCTCCCACGTAATCATCCGGAGTAAAAATAGAAGCTTCTACAAAGGGTTCTTCAATCTTTTCTCGCTCATCGGCTGGTGGAACCAGGGAAGGATTTTCCACCTCCAAAATTTCTCCACTACTTTTGTGCACCCGGTAAACCACATTAGGGGCAGTAACGATCAAGCTAATACTGTATTCTCTCTCCAGCCTTTCCCTAACGATATCTAGATGCAAGAGGCCTAAAAATCCACAGCGAAACCCCAGCCCTAAAGCCCTGGACCTTTCCGGTTCGAAAATTAAGGCGGAATCGTTTAATTTAAGGCGCTCCAGCCCCTCTCTTAAAGGTACGTAATCGTCGTTGCTCTGAGGGAACAGACCGCAGAACACCATGGGTTTCGCCTCCTGATAACCGGGAAGAGACTCCGGAGCGGGCTTTTTGGCATGGGTAATGGTATCCCCCACCCGGGCGTCGGAAACATTTTTTATCCCCGCCACCACGTATCCCACTTCTCCCACCGATAAGCTGGAAACAGGCCTCATATCCGGCTGAAAAACACCCACTTCTGCCACTTCAAATTCCTTGCCAGTATTCATAAAGGTTATACGTTCTCCCGGTTTTAACTCTCCCTCCTCCAATCTAACGTAAACAATGACACCCCGGTAAGTGTCGTAGTGGGAATCAAAAACCAGGGCTTTTAAAGGAATTGATGGATCTCCTGAAGAAAGATTTACCTCCGGATCTTTCATCTCGGGGGGAGGTACCTTGTCAATAATTGATTCCAGCACCTTTTCTACTCCAATCCCTTCCTTGGCAGAAATGTGCAAGGCATCCCTGGCTTCAGGCCCAATTATCTCTCTCAACTCTTCCATCACCTTTTCCGGATGGGCATTCTCCATGTCAATCTTATTAATGATGGGGACTATCTCCAAATCATGCTCCAATGCCAAATATATATTAGCCAGGGTCTGGGCCTCCACTCCTTGTGCCGCGTCCACCACCAGCAAAGCTCCTTCACAGGCAGCCAAGCTCCGGGAAACTTCGTAAGAAAAATCCACATGGCCAGGGGTATCGATCAAATTTAGCACATAATCCCTGCCATCCCAGTGCCGATACTCCATTCGCACCGCTTGCATCTTGATGGTAATGCCTCTTTCTCTTTCCAATTCCATTTGATCCAGCACCTGCTCCCGCATCTTTCTGCCTATAACCGTCTCGGTAATTTCCAGCAAACGGTCTGCTAGCGTAGATTTGCCGTGATCGATATGGGCAATTATACAGAAGTTTCTTATCCGTTCCACCGTCAAATTTATCTGCCTCCATGGTTATTCAAAGTAGGTATTCAATAACTGCTCCTGAGATTATACCACCAGCATTTTGAGAGATCTACTGGTGAATAATATATTATGTCCCCTTCTGGTCAAATTAGGGTGTCCTCAGCAAATTTCCCCGAGCTGCTAAGCTGAGCAAACCAAACAGAATAACCTCCCACCTGCCCTTAACCAAACATGAAAAATTTAAGCTATCTGCTGCAACACCAGGCCAGTAACCACTGCAATGGTCAAAACGCTTAGCACATAAGCAGCGATGAACTTCCGATGGAAAAGGGCGTTTAGCAAAATTAAACCGTTAATGCTGGTGCCGGTTCCAGCTATAATAAAAGCTGCTCCGGGAGCTCCCGCGCCCGTGGCCCTGATCAGAGGAGCTACTACCGAAATCATGGCGCAGTCGCCCTGATATACCGGAATCCCCAACAGTGCTGCCAGTGGCACCCCCCAAGCACCGCCCCGGGCAAAAAAGTCTTCCATGATTGCAGGAGGCACTAAACTAACCAACAATCCTGCCGCCAGCACAGCTCCTCCTATATAAGGAAGAAGAGGCTTCAGGGTAAAGAGGGCTCTTTGTAAGGGTTCTTTAAAGAATTCAATTACGGCGCTCCCTTTTTCCTGATTATCCCCCTTATCTATTTTTACTTCTCCGTCCTCCCCGCTGCATCCTCCTGAAGTGCAGCAGGAAGCCGGTGAAGCAGCCTCTTCTGGTTTTTTCTTTTCCCCATTTTCCACCTCTACAGCTTGTTCAGCTGCATCAGTACGAATTTTTAATGCAGCCTGGCCTCCTCCCGCCTTTTCAATGAGAAATGCAGCGGTAATACCCCCCCAAAAAGTAATCAGAAGATACCCTAAGGCAAAGGGAAGCCCCAACAAACCCCCTAAAAGGAAGATTGCGGGAATGCTTAAAACCGGACTTATTAAAAAGAAAGTCAGCACAGCAGAAACGGGTACTCCAGCTTTAATTAAAGCGGTCCCTATAGGAAAAGCTCCACACTCACAGAAAGGGAGAAGGGCTCCTAGCGCTGCCGCCCTCATCCTGGCTCCCCAGGTGCTGCGCCCCGCCAGCAGGCGGACTAACTTTTCTTCCCCCAGTTGTTTTCTGGCAATCTCCACCAGCAGCAAAGCTGCCACAAGGATGGGCAAGATACGCAGCAGGAGCTCTCCTGCGTATAAAAAGGTTTCCATCACTACCTGCAGCAAAACTAACCCCTTCCTTCCTAATTTTTATGGATTCAGTAAAAATTCCTCCAGGATTTTTATATAGTATATCCATAGATTTACTTATCTTCAACTCCTAAAGCTCCTCCGAGCTCCTTGTACAAGCAAACTATACTCCCACGTTATTCTTTTTGCGAGGGAACCAGTGCTGCGTTCTTAAGCAAATCCGTACTAGCAGGAGCATGATAGGGACTTCTATAAGCATACCGGTAACTGCCGCCAGAGTAGCCCCGGAATCGATACCAAACAAAGCTATAGCCATGGCTATAGCTACTTCAAAGTGATTGCTGGCAGCGATCTGGGAAGTAGGAGCGGCATCTTCATAAGCCAGGCTTAGTTTTCTAGAAGCATAATACCCTATCCCGAAGATGGCAAAGATCTGAATAGTTAGGGGGATTAACACCAATAAAACCAACAGAGGGCTGGCAAGGACTATTCCCGATTGAGGGGTAACAATAGCAACAATAGTAAAAAGCAAGGCAGCAGGAGAGACATAATGGAGTCTAGCGGTAAATCTATCAAAGGCTTGCTGCCCTTTCTTCTCCAGTATGATTTTCCTGGTCAAATAACCAGCCACCAGAGGAAGTCCTACGTAGGCCAAGACCCCAAAGGCTACCCGTTCAACAGGTACCGGCACGTCGGCTACTGGCAACAACAACATTGCCAGGGGACCGTACAATACCACCATGGTTAGGGAGTTAATGGCTACCATAACTACCACATGCCCCATGTTCCCCCGGGAAAGGTATCCCCAAACCAGCACCATAGCCGTGCAGGGAGCAATACCCAACAGGATCATCCCTGCCATAAGGTCACTTCCCAAATCATACCCCACCTGCTGGCTAAAGATAATCCGGAAAAAGAGCCAGGCAATAAAAGCCATGGTAAAAG
>CAZXDQ010000094.1:0-7100 GCA_964639405.1 uncultured Syntrophomonadaceae bacterium
CGATACCTAATCATTCCATCAATCATCTCACTATCTCCTTTAATAGAGTTAATATGATCCGCTCCACTACTAATATTATACTCAAAAAAAGAAGACGTGTCAAGTGTTTTCGCCTCAGACTTTTCAGGAATACGTAAGTGTATGTTATTCAACATCGAATCACCATTAAAATCTCCTCCATAAACCTCTGTAGTAGAAGAATTTAGGTGGATTGCTTCATCGTCAACTCGCTTCGGCCAAAAAGCCATCATACCGTATTTATGAAGGACGGGACTTCGGGTTGCTATTACCGGTCGGCTTTCCATTACGAGATCTAAATGTTTAGAGGCGGTGGGGGTTTTATTTTCAATCTGTCTTTTAGCATCTGCAGGGTTGTAGCCACTACCCACCATACTTCTAATTGCCAAAGGACTGAATATTTCCCACGCTATTGCGTCAGGAACCCCCATCTCATCTATATTCAATTCATGATTAGGTTTAATTACACCTAGTGCTGAAAGGTCTAAAGGCTTTGAAAATACATGATCTCTCAAAAAACTTCTTTTCCTTTCTTCACCAAATACTTGCTTTAAAGCTCCTCTAGCATTTTTCTGGGAACTTTCTGGGGATACTGGATCAGCTAAACCATACACTGATTTCAATGCCCTGTAGATATCTCCTTCTGAATCTGTGAAAAGTGGCTTATACTCATCTCTATCACCTAACTCTTCTTTTAAATTTTCATGCCCTTCAAGAAGTTTTATTATATCCTTATAAATTAAATTAATACCTGCATAAGATGGAGTATCAACACCTTGTAACTCAACAATAGGTCTATCTTTAGGGGGGAGAATTGCCATCTTACTAATGGTATAATCTCTGGGGTGTACTCCCATATTTTTAGAACCTTGCAAGTGTCTTAATCTTTTTAGAGCTTTATCTTTCTTAGTCTTAGCTAATTCAGGTAACTCATTTTCAATGCGCTCTATCTCTTTATCGACATCTATTTTATCCAGTGCATCAACAATAGCTTCTTTCCCGGTTTGTCCGTTGAGTTCTTTTTCCCCTCTTATAATCTCATCAATACTCTTCTGAGTTACACCAAGAATTTCAGCTATTGGTTTTTCCATTAAAGGATTAGGGTACCGTGATTTTAGGTCATAATGAGACCAAGAAGTTCCCCCAGGTCCTTTAGTTTCTCTAGGGGAGAAAAGACCTCCTGGAATAGGTCGCATAGTTTTCTGATCTAAAGTATGCGCAGATTTTATTTCTCCACCACTAAGTGTTGCAATTCTTTCATCGGTCATAGGAATCATACTAAGAATATTTTCATCCTTCTGAACATCTATACCTCCTGCCCTGAGGAGGTTAAAGAACTTCCTATTCACATATGGTATCTCTGGATAGGAAAAACTATATCCTTGTTTTACTGCATTCCAGAACTCTTCGTTTTTACTTCCTTTAATCCTTTCCATATCTCTAATGTTATGTACCGCTCCATGAGATAGGAGTGCATGTATTGCTTGAGCACCAGCTCTTTTCCCACCATGTTTAGAACCACGAGTTGGGGTATCCTCCAAGCTATACCCTTTAATACCTCTCTTTTTCTGTTTCTCTTTTGCTGCCTGTGGTTGGCGATAAGCATATAAATAACCAGTTAAAACATTACCTATTTTCCGATCTCTTGATGGGTCGTACAAATCATCATACTCACTTAACCCTTCCTCATCTAACATCTGTTTAACCATTTGAGCAAAATCTGTATCCCCGTCCGGAAAATTATCCACAACAACCGGTTCCCCTCTATGTTTTGCAACTTTCCCTAATAAAGCCTCATGAATCATTCCAGGATTTTTTCGTGACTGGATAGCTAAGGATGAGATAAGCAGCTCTAGAGGGTTACCCTCTTTATCTCTTGGCATCTCTTCATCGCCCAGAACTACAGTAATTCCCTTACCTCCGTGGCGCATTCCTAACTTATCTCCGTCTATCATAGGTCGAACAGATTCGACATATACATTAACCCCATCATCATCTTCTACCACATTAGTAACTATACCTGGAAATCCCTGGTCCCAGGTTATAGACTCATCTCGCCTTAAACCTTCCTTTCCTTTAACCTGATAATAGTAAGGGAGATTCTTAGGTATGCTATAAGAAAGTATTAGAGGATCTCCGGGTTCCACAGTCTCCCCTTCCCTGATAATCCCTCTATCATCCATTTTCCTGACCTGGGTACCCTTATACTTATCGGGGAAATTCTGAATAAAAGTGGGTTTGCTAAGGTAGGTATCTTTACCTTTACTTACTCCTTTGGATTCCAAAAAACGTGAAGACATTTTTTTCGCGGCAGATTCACTAATCACAACTGCATCTTCATATGTTTTATCTGTGGGCAGAAATCCAACCCTGAGATTAGTTCCCAGCGCAAGCTCCCCATCATCGTCACTGAAGTTAGAAACAGCAAGCACATCACCACCATGCACCTTATCCCCAACCTGCACCCTGGGTTTGTGTTCGAACATGGTAGCCTTATTGAGGGGTAGCCTATCATAAAGAGGCATCACCCTTCTGGTATTGGTTCTGGATTCCTTTAACGTAATGTGATCAGGTGCAACCTCCATAACTGTTCCATCAAAAGGAGAAGAAATGGTTGCACGAGTTCTCTCTGCTAGTTCTCTCTCATAAGTTCTCATTGATATTTGACTCTAACTAAAGGAGCTTCTCGTTGAATTGTAGGTACTGCTTTAGCGGCAAACTTGGCACCCATAAGTGCTCTACCCGGGGCTGCTGAGCCTAACATTGGTATTAGTCTGGTGAATGGATTGAAGGACTCAGCATCCGGGGGAGTATAATAATCAACCTCGTCTTTCTTAATGTAATCCATATCTCTTCCCCCTCTGATACCGAACGCATAATCCTCGTCTATACTCTCATAAGGGGCAATATTATAATGGTGTAGTTTTTTCGATGATACTAATTCTTTTTCCCCGGTTTTAGCATTAATCATTTGGGAATACATATTACCGTCTGAATCAACGTGCACATTATCCGTAGCCCTAAGGGAAATGCCCACCTTTTCAGATTCGGGTGTACGGCTAGGGTCTAGGAACCCCCACTGCGAGGGGTGTATACCTCTCGCCTCTGTAGGAACAGCCTGCCCGGCTAAACCACCCTCCCCGCCTCTGGTCACCCTGAACATTAAGTCATAACCCTCAAGGGGGTTAAACTCCTCCAAAGGCTGCGCCAGGCCAGATTTAAACAGTAAATTAGAAATAGCATCCCCAAAGATATTAGACTCAAAGTAATCCATATTTCGTGCCTGCCCCAGCTTCCAAAGCTTAGACTTTAGTTTACCTTTGTTCCTGTCTATAAGTTCTTTTAATTGAAGGGCAGGTGTTCTGACATACTGAGAATAAAGAGCATCACGAGCAAAAGACTTCGACCTTCCACGATTTAAATCAATTAAATCCTTAGTCACATGCATTAATAAGTCAGTAGATAAATGGTCTTCGGGGCTCCCATAGTAGGCCTCTACCAAATCGGAATCCATAGTGAACTATTCGAGTGCTCTATGGATCCTTTCGTAGTATTCTCCCTCTTCATCAGCAGGGGCTAAAGCTTTAGCCGCCCTATAGAGCGCCCGGGCATCCCCTTTACTTTTATTAACTTCAAAAATATCGTCCCCCCAAAGTGTCCTCAAGGTTTCATCTTCTACGCCTAAGGCACTTAAAAAGGGATAAATGTGGATTTTAGCCCCTCTTTTCTTGCCATAGATCTCTCGGGTCTGCGGGTTATAGAGGATACTCAATCCCCCCCGATCGTGTGAGTGAATTGATGCTTCCTGCTCACCGGATGAAGTTGTTCGAGTATATATCCCCGGCCTTAGTTGAAGCTGAGAAGCAAGGCCATAATCTTTTCCGCCATAAATAACTGTACCCCTATCTGTCACCCACGGGACTTTAAGCAGGGTAGACTTCTTCTGCCCTAGTACATCCCCCGTTTCAGTATCTGTTAGAGTTAGGTCAGCTTTAATAGGTACAGTTAAATCCCTACCGGACAGAATTGCATCTTTCTCTGCTTGAGTCGAATCTGGAAATTTACCCATACTAAAATTATCAGCAGCGAGGGTAACTCTTTCATTGCCCTCGGGAAAACTTTGCTGTAATGCTCCTAAAGCATTATCTAACAAAGCCATGCGGTAGCTTTCTACATCACCAAGCTTAAAGGTATCCATATCAGGCCCTTCCAAGAAGTTCATCTAAATCATTTGCTAATGCTTCCCTATCCTCTGTACTTAATTGAATTGGTTCCCCATGGATATCTACATGGAGATTTGGTTTTCCTAATCTCTGTTTTATCAATTTTTTCTTTGCAAGCTCATACCGCTCCAAATTAGGGTCTGAATCCCTAGCTCTGTTTTTAGCTATAATCGCCCCAGTAAGAGCTGCAGGCACCGCTAAAGAAGCCAACATATCTTTACCACGATCCCCTACATTCTGTCTGATAAGGTAACCTCCCCCTACAGCCAGTGCTGCGGGGATAAGAAATTTGGCGCTAAGCAGTTTTGATGCTAAAAGACCAGCAGGCATACCAAGAAACGCCTGTTTTTCTTTACTATCCTTCTCCAAAGATGTTTTCTCTTTCAACCGAGACTGCAAAGCTTGATGAGCTGCTAATGTTCTTTCATACCTGGTTTGTGCATCCTCCTCTAACTTAGCGATAGGGGGTTTAACTACCCTATCAGCCATTCTTTTACCTATCGCACCAGCCCCAGCGAGACCAGCACCTGCCGATGCTAAGTACAGTGTAGCCTCTAATGCGCTGGGATGGACTCCACCCACCCTCTCGCCCGCCTCGTCCAGCTCCCCGAAAATAAATTTCGTAAGCCAAGGTAAAATCCCCCCCGTAATGCTATTTCTGTTTTCTGACGCCGATTTGGAGGTAATGCTCTCTAGTTCTTCTTCAGTCAGCTCATTATCAAAAACCACATCAGGAAGAGATGCGTAGGTAGGTATATCCCGATACCTTTTCACCAGTTTTTCTAATTCCGCTGCCCTGCTTCGCGCATTCATATATCTGTGCGCAAACACTATTGGTAATCCTAAAGAAGCAAATAACACCGCGGGCGCTACTACATGCGACTCTAAGGTACTTGGGCCATCCGAATTGCCTTTAGCTGTTTTATTAATCTGTATTTTCATAATTTAAATTCCTAACTTAAACTGTTGACTACTTCTCTTTGTTTTTTCTCATTAGTTCCTACTACCGTCTTATAAAATTCCTGCCAATGGGCTAAAATTTTCCAATTACCATCCTCATCCACCCACTTAACCTCAACTAAACCAAACCTAACAGAACCATCTGCCTCTTTTTGTAGAAGTTTTTCATATTCCTCCAACTGGTCTCCATCTTTAAGTTCAAATATCTTTACATGAGCAGCCGACTTTAATGTCGTCCTTTCATCAATTTCCTCAACAGACATACCCTCAGGTATTGGACCAATAAGGGGTATCTTCTCATTTGGTAAATACCGGACTGAATCCTCTTCTCCTACAAACTTTTCATCTAAGAAAAAATGTTCTTTATCCATCAATTTTCTCCTAATTAAACTGTTGAAACATTCCTTAACCCATCAATTAATTCTGGATGCTCTCTTACCAAAAATGCTATATCTCGCTCTAATTCGTTAGCCAATTCCTCATAAATTAATGCTTTTTCGGTTTTCCTTAAATTGTCCCATTCTGTAGATCCCGGTGAACCTACACGCTTATGGAGTTTATCCCCTAAAACATACCCCGCAACCCCAGGTATCCCAACAGATAATTTAGCTAAATTGGCACCACTTGTAGCACCTAAGTGCAGTAAAGGGTACAGAAGAGCGGACTTAGACTTACTGCCTTTTAATTCTTCCTCAATAACAAACCATCTCCCTCCTAGTTTCTCTCCCTCTAATATACCTTCCCTCAACTGTTTAGATAAATCCCCAGCTGGTATACCATACTTACTTTCAGCTTTTTTTGTTGATATAGCTCTCAGCCTCTTATCATCCCTATAGATATATTTTACATCATCATCTTCTTTCTCGATGTAAACTGGATCATCTTTTTTACTGCTGTGTTTAATTTTTATTTTCATCATTGTGATTTCCTTAAATTAGCTAATTATATTTGCACCAACCAATGCTCCGGCCAGAGCACCTGTATCAGATAATTTCTTTTGCATACCCGTAGGCATTGACATTGTAGCACCTAGAAAACTACCAGCTGAGCTAGCCAAAGTACTACCTATACCAGCACCTACTGCCCCCCTTATTAAGTCCGATGTGGAAAGCATACCGTGAAGTTTTCTCTGTCCCGATGCCCTGTTATTTGCATTAGAGAAAATATTAGTCAGTTGATTTTTTTGATTACTGTTTAAAAATTTATCATTTTGTATTGTGTTGAGGGAATTTGAATAATTTACCATGTGCGCAGTTTTAAAGTTTGCTGATTTATCTCTGTTTAAATGGCTATAAGTCCCGTATGCTACCATAGGTGCCGCAGCCGCGACCGCCGATAGTGCTGCTAATCTCCTTCGGAATTGCTTCATCCTCTCTTGCTCCTCCGCCAAATTAAGATATGGTCTAGTTGGGTCGCTTACAGTAGAGCCTAAGTCGCCCGGTAGACTGGCGGCAAATGCCCTGGTTTTTGAATCAAGGATATGTTCGGCAGAATCCGCCAAAAGCCAACCCAGCCCACCTCCCAACCCTGCTAAACCTGCGGCAGCAACCCAAGGGCTTCCCATAGTAAGCTTAGGCATCAGTCCCTCATTATCTCTTTTAGTAGCTTTCTTTATTTTCACTTTCATATTGGTTACCAGTTTAAAACTTTCCCTTCATTATATCTAATCTACAACTGGCTGTCAACAATTTTCTATCTGGTTGATATCAAAAGAAAAAAGAAGGGCAGCCGAAGCTGCCCTCTCACTACAAGTTTAAACCGCTATTTCTTCAGATCTTTGAAATCTATTATTCCGCGGTCCTGTCCTTCAAACTTTGGAACTTCCTGGGCGGTTACAATTTTCTTTTGCTCTCTTTGCTTATTTACTTCCTGCTTGAATTCTTCAAGAGCAGCATAAGC
>CAZXDQ010000095.1:0-7098 GCA_964639405.1 uncultured Syntrophomonadaceae bacterium
ATCCGATTAGTCAAGTATTTTACCCGGATCAACAGGGGGATGCGGAAGAGTTTCCTTATATCATGACCACCTATCGGGTCTGCGAGCACTACCAGAGCGGTTCCCTTACTCGCAATATGCCCTGGCTAAACGAGTTGATGCCTGAGCTTTTCTTGGAGATAAGCAGCCAACTGGCAGAAGAGAAGGGAATTAGCGATGGAGATTGGGTAGAAATAGAAAGCAAGCGAGCCAGGATTCAGGCCAAGGCTTGCGTAACCGATAGGATGCCAGTCCTCCAAGGGAACGGGACCACTTATCACATAGTAGGATTGCCTTTCCACTGGGGATTCAGTGGATTAAACACCGGCCATGTAACTAACGACCTGGCTCCGTCTATCGGAGATCCCAACACTACTATCCCTGAGTCTAAGGCTTTCCTCTGCGATATAAGGAGGGTTGACTGATGAAAAAAGCCATGTTGATAGACGTTTCCAAGTGTATGGGCTGCCGGGGGTGTCAGGTTGCCTGCAAGCAGTGGAACCAGCTGCCGGCAGAGGATACCACTTTCGAAGGCACCTACGAAAACCCCCCCCGTTTTTCTGCTCAAACCTGGATGAGGGTAATCTTCAACGAACACGAAGACGAAGATAACCGGCTTCAATGGCGTATGGCTAAAGAAGGCTGCATGCACTGCGGGGATGCAGCTTGCATGCAAGCCTGCCCCACGGGAGCTATTGATTACACTGAAATGGGCACGGTTAAGATCGATGATAAGAAGTGTATCGGCTGTAACTACTGCATCCGGGCTTGTCCTTTTGACGTAATGGGCTTTGACCGGGATCAAGGTGTGGCTCAAAAGTGCACTTTCTGTTATGACCGCCTGGTAAACGGTTATAAGCCGGCATGCGTTACTGTTTGCTCGACCAATGCCATCAAGTACGGAGATCGCGATGAACTGCTGGACCAGGCCTACCAGCGCATGGAACAGCTGCAGAACAATGGCAACCCAAAAGCTAACGTATACGGCGATGCCGAGGTGGGAGGAGCCGGAGTGGTTTACGTCCTGGAAGACAGCCCGGATAAATACCACCTGCCGGAAGATCCCGAAGTGCCCTGGCAGGCCCGTTTTTGGAACTCGATCTTTCGCCCGCTGCGGGTGCTGGTAGTTATCGCCCTGGCATTCGGGTTGTGGAGCAACTATTCCCGCAGCAAAGAAATACAGGAGAAAAAGGGTAAAGGGTAAAATAACGCTAAATGGGAGGTGCAAAGATGGAAGCTAAAACTTTTGAAGGCGGGGCTCATATCCCCCACTACAAGAGTTTTTCTGAAGATAAGCCCATAGAGGAGCTTTCCGTCCCCCCCGAAGTAATTATTCCTCTCCTTCAGCATTCCGGGGCTCCCTGCGAGCCGCTGGTTAAAGAAGGGGACGAAGTAAAAATCGGGCAGAAAATTGGAGAATCCGAGGAGTTTTTCAGCGCGCCGGTACACGCCAGCGTATCTGGGACGGTAAAAGCTATAGAAAAAAGACCGGTGCCCACCGGGGGAGAAGATGACTGTATTGTTATCGAAACTGGAGACGGTCCTCAAGAATTTGAGATGAAGCAGGTCCGGGATCCGGACACGGTGACCATTGATGAATACCGGAAATGTGTCCGGGAAGGCGGCGTGGCTGGTATGGGAGGAGCCGGTCTTCCCACCCACGTGCAGACCAGCCCCCGGCAGCCAGTGGATACTCTCCTGTTGAATGGGGCCGAGTGCGAACCATTCCTTACCTGCGACCACCGATTGATGGTGGAGAAAGCGGAGGAATTGGTAAAAGGTGCGGAGCTGAAGAAACAAAGTATAGGGGCCAGCCGGGTCCTCATCGGCATAGAAGTCAATAAACCCGACGCCATCGACGCGGTAAACAATCTGATTAAAGACCGGGATGACATGGAAGTGGTGCCCCTGGAAGTAAAATATCCCCAGGGTTTTAAATCTCACTTAATCAAAGCAGCCACTGGTAGGGACGTGCCCCGGGGCGCCCGTTCTGCGGAGTTGGGCTGTATTGTGCGGAACGTGGGAACTACCGTGGCCTGTTATGAAGCTACTATCTATGACAAACCCCTTATTGAGAGAGTGGTAACTATAAGTGGGCCCAAAGTACCTAGGCCCGGTAACTACGTGATCAGAATAGGCACTCCTATTTATCACATCTTGCAGGAATGTGGCATCGAAGATATGGAAGGCCACAAAGTGGTCCTGGGAGGACCCATGACTGGATTGGCTCAGAATGACTTAAATGTACCGGTAGTTAAGAGCACCACTGGCGTTATAATACTGCCGCCGGAGATGATCCGGGAAGAATTGGAGTACATGGACTGCGTCCACTGCGGTAAGTGCGTGGATCACTGTCCCATGTTCTTGTACCCCAATGAAATAAGCATCTATGCGGAAGCAGGAATGCCTGAAGAAGCACTGGATTGGAACATCATGGATTGCATAGAATGCGGCATCTGCGCTTATATATGTCCTTCCTTCCGACCCATAGTCCATATGATTCAGCGGGCCAAGCCGGAAGTGGAAAAATTACAGAAGCGATAAGCCTTGAAAGGAGTGAAAAGAATCCATGACCAGGTTGACTTATACGCCGCCTCCTCACCTTAAAGCGGAAGAAACCGTATCCAGGGCTATGTGGGATGTGGTGATTGCCCTGATACCGGTGGCGTTAGTGGCTATCTACTTTTTCCACTGGTACGCGGTGTTTACCATAGGTGTTTGTGTGGTGTCGGCTGTTATCAGTGAATTAATATTCCGCAAAGTTAAGAGGAAAAAGCCTTCGATAAAGGACGGCAGCGCTGTTTTAACCGGGTTATTGGTAGCCCTCTGTTTTGCTGCTACCGTGCCCTGGTGGAAGGCTGCCCTGGCTACCTTTATCGGGGTAGGAATTGTTAAAGAATTAGCGGGAGGATTGGGTTGGAACCGCTTCAACCCGGCCTTGCTGGGAAGAGTTTCCGTATTCCTGGTTCCGGGTCTCTTTGCCTGGTTAAATACTCATCTGGCAGGGTTGCAGCCCTTCTTTGGTCCCGTGGATATTACCACCCAGGCCACCCCCTTGGCTATGATGCACGGAGGTATGGTGGATATGCCCGGTATGGGGCAAATGATGCTGGCCTTTGAAGGCGGTGCCATGGGGGAAGTTTCTCCTTTGGCCCTGCTAATCGGCGCTGCTTACCTGTTTTACCGGGGGCACATCAACTGGAGAATACCGGTTTGTATCCTAGCCACCGTATTTGTCCTGGGGGCAGTAATGGGTTACAACCCCTTGCAGTACATGCTGGCTGGAGGCGTGTTCCTGGGAGCTTTCTTTATGGCTACCGATTGGGTAACCAGTCCCATTCTGAACAAAGGCAAGATCATCTTTGGCATAGCTATTGGAGTTCTCATCGTGGTATTCCGGGGCATCGGACCGGTAGAAGGCGTGGCTTTTGCCATCTTGATCATGAACGCCTTTGTTCCTCTTATTAACAAGTGGACCAAGCGTCCTTCCTTTAGCGATCCTAAACCGGCTACTGCCAGCAGCGGACAGTAAGACCGGGGAAAGATCTGGAGAGGCAATAAAGACTATAAAAGAAGCAGGGGCTGTTTTTCTAACAGTTCCCTGCTTCTTTTGGTTTTTTTATAATTAGTAACTACTGTCTATCAATTCTTTATTAGGTCGCGTAGGCTATTGTTCCGGGTTAACCCGCCATTAGCAACCTGACCATCTTCGCCATTTAACAGACTGAGCAGTAACTATAATTATTAATTATGGCTCTTTAAATGGCCTTGTTAGTAGCCTTTAATTATCTTGATTGCCTACTTTGTCCTGTTATCTGCATTCATTTTGGAGGGATTTTTTTGAAGTGTATGATCCCCATATCAACAGTTTATTTTAGAAGAGCCTTAATTATTTTTGGGGAGTAACTGTCAGGGGAAATGCTTTTTCCTAAAAGCCCTCTCCCCCTTTCTCTCCCCCTTTCCTGTTCCATTCATATTATATCCAGTCTTTGACGATTATTCTAGCATTTACCTGTATTCTACCATTTACCTAAATAATGGATCAGCAGTAGGGCTGGTGGTCTGAATTTTGCTGATCTGCAGGCTGACAGAGATACTTCCGGGTGGCGTATAGTGCTGCCAGGGCTATGACTCCCAGGGCAATCTGATAAGCGTCTTCAGTGTATATCAAGGTCTTCCGGGCTACTGCAAAGATCATTACCTGCAGGACGCTCTCGGGGGTATGTCGAATGAGCACTATCGCCAGTTCCAGGCCAATTACCAGTAGCAGCACATCGGAAATGAAGTCCTCCAGGAAGGTTAGAGAGCCGTCTATCATTTCCCCGTAAGAATCTGCAATCAGAGCCACTCCGTGGATAATTACCGCCAGGATAATAACGATGGCCAGCACCACTTCCAGTACACTTACTGCTTTTAACACCGGAGCAACGTATTTTTTCATCTCTATCACGCTCAACTTGTTAAAGAGTGTAATGCTCGTTTATTTTTATAGGGTCAGAACCCTGACTGGCGACTACCCGGCAGGATAGAAGAAGTGAACCAGGGCGACTATCGCCAGCACATACACCAGCCAGTGGACTTGGCTGGCTTTTCCAGCCACTAACTTAACTACGGGATAAGCTACAAAACCAAATGCTATGCCGTCGGCTATACTGTAAGCCAGGGGCATGAACAGAATGGTCAGAAACGCGGGCAGCGCTTCCGTAAAATCTTCGAAGTCGATCTGGTTTACCGTGCCCATCATTAAAACTCCCACTATGATGAGGGCTGGGGCGGTCGCCTCGGAAGGAACCAGTCCAGCCAGGGGAGCCAGGAATAGAGCCAGGAGGAACAGCACTCCGGTTACCACCGAAGTGAGCCCGGTGCGGCCTCCTTCTGAGATGCCGGCTGTGCTCTCTACGTATGTGGTTACGGTGCTGGTGCCCAGCAGGGCTCCCCCAGCAGTGCCTATAGCGTCAGCCAGCATGGCCCGGTTGACCTTGGGCAATCTTCCCTGCTGGTCCAAAAAACCCGCCCGGGCGCCGGTACCCAATAAAGTGCCCATGGTATCAAAAACGTCCACGAAAATAAACGAGAACACCACGAAAAAGGGCACTGCCAGTATGGCTTCCAGATCCAGTTGAAAGGCGATGGGTGCCAGGCTGGAGGGCATGCCGAAGATGTCACCCATACCGGCAGGAAACTCCTGTATTCCCATGAAGAAGCTCACCACTGTAGTGAGGAGAATGCCCAAAAGAATGGCCCCTTTAATGCCGCGGGCCATGAGGACTGCAGTAATCAATAGACCAATCATAGCCAGTAGGGGACCGGATTGGCTTAAATCCCCTAAAGTTACCTGGGTTCCTTCGTATGCTACAATAATTCCCCCGTTCTGCAGGCCGATAAAAGCTATAAAGAGTCCAATGCCGGCGGAAACGGCCCGCTTTAAGGTGGGGGGAACTGCAGCATCGATAAACTGAATGCCTCCTAACACTGCCAACAGGAAAAACACCACTCCAGAAAGAAAAACTGCCCCCAGGGCAGTTTCCCACCCGTGATCGGCAGCCACCGTGTAGGCGAAGAATGCATTCAACCCCATACCACTGGCCATAGCAAAGGGGTAATTAGTGAGGAGGGCCATAATAATAGTGGTGAATCCGGCTGTTAGGATGGTGGCTGTCATCACTGCTCCTTCGTGCATGCCTGCATCTCCTAAGATATCTGGGTTAACGAAGATTATGTAGGCCATAGTCATGAAGGTAGTAATGCCGGCGATGATCTCGGTGCGTAGATTAGTGTGGTTTTCATCTAACTTGAAAAATTTTAGCATGCTTGCTTAATCCTCCTTTCCAAGGTGCTAGGAAAATGGTAGCACGAGCTCAGGGTTAAGATAACGGCTCTAAGCATAAGTGAAAGCGGTGAGGCAGATGCTGGACCGATTGGCTTTGATAATCACCTCCTTTACGTGGAAAACATACCTAAAAAAAATTCTACAAAGGGCGGGGAGTTCCTGCTGATCAGGTAGCTTATTAAATATTTAGAAAAAATACAAAATCAAGGTCAACTGGTTAAAGGGAAAGACGCCTTTTTTGTAGAACTCATATAAACAAGCACGAAACCCGGCGGATTTTAATCCGGCAGAACAGAAAAAATTTAGCTAAAGGGGTGGAGTTGAAAATGCCCATGTGGAGATGCGAAGTGTGTGGATACCTGCACGAGGGGGATGAACCCCCGGATATTTGTCCCAAATGCGGCGCACCTCGGGAGAAATTTCAACTGTTGGATGAGGAAGAGGCAGAAATGATGAGGGAGGCGCTGGATACCAAGGAAAAACACGCCCAAATACAGAAGAAATTGGAAGAAATAATCCAAATTGCCCAGGAAGGATTAGATCTGGATTTAGACGATGGCTGCAATCAAATATTTGCCCACACCAAAACGAATGCGGAAGAGCTGTACCAGATGATCCAAAATGAGCTTTCTGGCCATGCTCACCAGTGTATCTGGGTCAAGGTAGCCCGGGATGGGGAGATGTCCTAAAAATATCCCTGGAAAAGGGATATAGAGGAAAAGATAAAAAAATTGAAGGGAAATAATGATGTTAAGTTGGCGCTAAGGTTCGCCCGGGTTATCTCCGTAGGCATCTTGGTGTTCGTTGGTCTCAGCATCGCGGAGCAGGGCTCGAGCCTGAAGAAGGTGATCCTCCGGGACGTACAGATCGATGCCCTGGGCTTGCCCGCCGATGATGCGGGTTACTCCCACATAGGGGTCGTGATCCTGCCGCTGGGCAGGAATACCCGCAGCCTCTAGCATACCTAAAAGCAGGGTGGCTTCGGTCTCGTTAAGGGCTTCTTGAAACAGCACCCACTCTTGGTGGGAATGGTTTTTTTCTGCTTCACCCTTTTCTTTTTCCTCCATTGGTATGGTCCTCCGTGAAGAATTTTGCCTTCGGCGTAGTTGTTTTGCAGTAGTATTGTTTTATCATTAAGGTGGTTCATGTTAATCCTTCTATTTGCTTAGTAGGTTATTGGTTGATTTATTCTATGGTAATATAAGAACTTCTACAAGGGCAGGAATTATACCTGCTTTTCTTTAATTTCT
>CAZXDQ010000096.1:0-7087 GCA_964639405.1 uncultured Syntrophomonadaceae bacterium
CAGCCCCACGATTAAAAAATTCTTTAAACTTTTTTGTGCGGGTATCAAGAAACTCGCATAATTTGCCAAAACTATTTAGCTACACTCTTAATTATTGGCTTTTTCCAGCGCTTAATTATTATATTAGCCTTACACTTCTTTGTCAATAACAACATGGGGACCGGAACTATACAATTACCTGGTTAGCATTTTCAATACCTATTCTAGTTACAAAGCTAAAACACCACAGCTTATTATCAATGCCTGGCTCTACCCTTAGCTCACCGGTACTATATAATAAAATTAAATATTACTACTCAGGCCTTTAAAAAGCGAAAATGGTCAGGTTACTAACGGCGGAGTGACTGTCAACGAGGGATAGAAGTAGCCGGCGAAGTCTTGACTGGTAGCAGACCGGCACCTGGTTTCAGTGCCGCCTCCACCAGGAGCCAATACTACCACAGTATCTTTTAAATCAGTTGAGTGCCGGCGACTATCGAGGGTAGCCTGCAAAGGGGTAAAGGCAGAGCCGTGCACTTGCTTTGGAGTTGACCCGGAAAACTATAGCCTACGCGACCTGTCCATAGGATCTGATAGAGAATTAATGGATTGAGCAGTTACAATTAAATTAAATAAGCCTATTATTGGATAGCTCCCACTTCTTCCACTCTGGGAGCACCGTCCCAAAGCCGCTCTAAGTTATAAAAATCTCTTTCCTCGGGCTGAAAAACGTGAACTACCAGATCACCGTAATCTAACAAGACCCAACGGGCATCCCGGTAACCTTCCAGGCGCAAAAGTTGGTATCCCTCTTGCTTAAAATTATCTTTTAAATGATCGGTAATTGCCTGTACCTGAATATCCGAAGTTCCAGTGCAAATTAAGAAAAAATCCGTGAGGTAAGTAATATCTCCTACTTCTAGCAATGCCAGATTCTGAGCTTTCTTTTGAAGCACCAGTTGAGCAGCCCTTAAAGCCGCCTCCCTGGCCATAACCCTTTCCGGGGAGGGCAAGTTACTATCACTCCTTTTATCATATTTCTATTCCTCTTCTCTGATCTCATTAATCAATTCATTTCTAAAAAGAATAGTATTAGGATGCAGCAGAGCCCCTAGTTCCAGTACTCTCTTAATAGTACTTTCTACTCCCGCTAAAAGAGCCCTTTGCAGGTTATACTCTGCCAATTCTCGGATCTCTTCTACTCCGGAATAAGATCTTCCTTTTTCAATTAAGTCCGCCAGAAATATTATTTTACTAAGCACCCCCAACTCTGGAGCTCCAGTAGTGTGGTAATGCACTGCCTCCAGGATTTCCTCATCAGTTATGTTGAAACCCCTTGTTAATAAGGCAGCGCCTACGGGAGCGTGTAGAAGTGGAGGTACTTTCCTGGTTACCTGATCTAACGAAAGATTCAGCTCCCAAGCGTATTCTAATAGTTGATCAATTGAATAAACTTTGCCATAATCATGGAGTAATCCTGTCAAGTAAGCTTTCTCTTCGTCTCCTCCATGTCGCTGCGCTAAAAACGCTGCACTGGCACCTACTTCTAAACTGTGCCGATAAAGCTCCGACGGCATCCTCTCTGCTAATATCCCTTTATAGTAATTATAAAGAGAACTCTTCATATCATTTCACCGTATAAATTCTACTTTCGACGTTATAGATCGATTTCCTGCTATTAGAAAGTAGAGTTATTTTAAGCTTTTTTATTCATCATCTCTGTAAAGGCGGTTTTTATAAATATACTGTTCCACTGGGTCGGGGATTAAATATTTAATGGTTCGTCCTTCTTTCACCCTCTGTCTTATAGAAGTAGAAGAAATTGCCATAGCAGGTATTTCCATAAAATGAACCTGCTCATATATTTGGGGATAATGGGGTTCTACCGTTTCTTTTAGCTTCTCGAAAGAGTAACCTGTACGGGAAGCAGCAATAAAAGTGCATGTTTCTAAAAGTTCCTGATAATCCTTCCAGGTGGCTATCTCCTGAATTGCATCTGCTCCAGTTATGAAAAAAATCTGGGCTTTACTACCATATGTTTGGAAAAAAAATCTAACGGTATCAATAGTATAAGAAGGAATTACATTGTCAATTTCTACTCTGGAAATAGAAAAATACGGATTATTCATGACTGCCAGAAAGGTCATGAGATACCGATGCTCCGGGTCGGTAATCCTTTGATCCTTCTTATGGGCCGGGATCCCCGCCGGGACAAAGATGACACTCTCTAAACAAAAGTTGGTACGGGCTTCTTCAGCAGTTACTAAGTGGCCCAAATGCAAGGGATCAAAAGTCCCCCCCATAATGCCCAAGCGAGGATGGTTTCCTTTTATTTTTGGTAAAAGTAAGCTCATAACATTCTACTCCTCGTTACCGGAAAAATTATTCGCATCCATTCCAGTAGAACTATCCGGATAATAATCTCCCGGGTAAAATGTAAACTCTTGTTCCCCGATTAGTACCGTGTCACCGGGCTGAACTCCTTTTTCAATTAATTTGGCTTCTAGCCCCATCTTCTGATAGGCCCTCCAAAACCTATGCACTGCTTCCTGGTTTTCAAAATCAGTTCGGGCCACTAAACTTTCTATCCCTGATCCTTTAACTACATAATATTCCTCTCTTGCTTCCACTGTTAAATCGCCTTTTTCAAATCGTCTGACATTCCCCTGGCTTGGTTCCTCCACTAGCTCTTCTTCTTCAGTAAAAACTCCTTCTTCTTTATATTCTTTTACCAAAAAGCTCAACTGAGCAAGCAATTCCTCCAAGCCTTCACCGCTAACAGCAGAAATCCCCAGCACAGGAGCCACTACCCTCTCATCCTTAATCAGGGCTCTTTGCAGTTGTTTTAATCCTTCTTCCGCCCCTTCTAAATCAATTTTGTTCCCCACTACCAGGCGTGGCTTCTTCTCCAACCTGCTGCTAAAAAAAGAGATTTCTCTGTCAATTTTTGTTATAGCCTCTACCGGATCCTCCTCCGCCCAGGAAGAAACGTCTATTAACATCAAAAGAAGGGAGGTCCTTTCTGTATGCCGCAAAAAACGGTATCCCAAACCTGCTCCTTGGGAAGCGCCTTCAATTATTCCTGGAAGATCTGCTGCTACTATTTGTTCATCTCGGTATTTCAGCACTCCCAGCTTGGGATTCAGAGTGGTAAAGGGGTAACTGGCTACCTTGGGGTTGGCTGCAGAAAGGTGGGAGAGCAATGTAGACTTTCCTGCATTGGGCAGCCCTACTATACCAACATCTGCCAGCAGTTTTAGTTCTAAATAAATCTTTCTCGTCTCCCCCGGTTCTCCATATTCAGCGAACCCGGGTGCCCTATTTTTTGAAGTAGCAAACTTGCGGTTGCCTTTGCCTCCTCTGCCCCCTTCGGCAATAACCTGCTGTTGCCTATCTTCTTTTAGGTCAGCCCATACTTCCCCCTGTTCGTCTTTGATTACGGTCCCTACAGGAACTGGAATGTAAAGGTCTTCACCCTTTTTCCCATGGCGGTTGCTGCCTCCTCCATGGGAACCGGAAGTAGCTTTCCATATTCTCCTATATCGATAATCTAGCAGGGTACTTAAGGAACTGTCAGCTTTAATTATTACTGAACCGCCTTTTCCTCCGTCACCCCCATCTGGTCCTCCCCAAGGGACAAACTTTTCCCTCCGGAAAGATACAGCGCCATTACCACCTCTACCGGCAGTTACTTCTATAAACGCTTCATCAATCCATGGAGTTTTCTCTTCCATTTATCATACACCTTTTCCGAAGGCCCTGGAAATAATAAATATTTTAACTATGCAAGAAAGCTTTATGCCCCATATAATAGCAAGGTGACAGGTAAAGCGCCAATAAAACTAAAAAGTCCCGGAAGACCGGGACTTAGTTTTTCACCAGTTGTTCTTCCGGATAAACACTTACTTGTTTTTTCGCATGTCCATTGTACTCATAAGTAACATAACCATCTACCAGGGCAAACAGGGTATCATCTTTTCCTTTACCTACGTTAAGTCCCGGATGAAATTTGGAGCCTCGCTGTTTAACCAAAATATGTCCTGCCTTTACTAATTGTCCTCCGAAACGCTTTACTCCCAAATTCTTGGGGTTGCTATCCCTGCCGTTGCGAGAACTACCCACTCCTTTTTTATGGGCAAAAAGCTGCAAATCCATAGTGATCATTTTCGTCACCTCCTCATTTTCGCATTCTCCACTGCTGAATCTAATTATGAATAAAATTATTCCTTAAGGTAACTCACAGTAACATAGTCGGGATAGTGAGAAGCGGTTTCCTGCAACCCCAGCTCCATAGTTTGCAGCAAAACCCGCACCTTTTCCTGGGCCTCTTTATAGCTTATGTCCTGAATCCTACAAATTAGTTTCCCGCTATGAAGGTGGAATTCTTTAAATTCCACTTGCAGTATTCTCTCTAGCCCCAACACAGTAGTCTGGACCAATACCGATACCGCCGCGCAAACAATATCCTGACCCGCCTCTTCAAAGCCGGCATGACCTTCTACTATAAACCCAGTTAACTCTCCCTTAGAATTTTTCTCCAGGTAAACTTCTACCATTATCTCATCCTGTACCTTACCCTATTTCCAAAATAAAATAAATGATCTGCCGTTAGTCTACACCCTGAATACTCTCTATTTTTACCTGTGAGTAAGGTTGGCGATGTCCTTGTTTTCGGCGGTAGTTCTTCTTTGGTTTATATTTAAAAACCGTAATTTTTTTGCCTTTACCTTGACGCAGTACTGTACCGCTAACCCTGATTCCTTCCAAGTAGGGATTGCCTACCTGCAAACCGTTTTCGCCCTTTATAGCCAAAACTCTGTCAAAAAAAACGGTATCCCCTTCCCCCGCATTTACCTTTTCCAGTCTTAAAACATCCCCTTCAACTACCCGGTATTGCTTGCCGCCGGATTCTATGATTGCATACACGGTGATTCCCCCTATTGTCTTATAGGTCTCGCTGATCAGAGGTAGTTCCAACTAGAAGAACCTTTATAAGCACCTCTATCAGGCGGATTTACAAAGGTATATTAACACAGCACCTCCCAATTGTCAAACAGGTCCAAAAGGAGGCTGCAGGGCAGCTCGAAGCCTTTTTCTATTAGGAAAAGGGCTAGTTTTGACTATCCACCCTGTTTTAGTTATAGTTATGGTATAATATTAAATACTAATCTTAACTTTGGTTACACTTTAGATAACATTATTTCTCTTTGCTTTTTAGTTACTAGACGGTAATTATAATTTTTCTTTAGGAGGTCATCCGGATCATGAGAAAAGGATTAAAGTTGACACCCTACCAGAGGCTGGACAAGGAACAAATGCACCTGATCCATCAAACCAGCATGGAAATACTACAAGGAACTGGAATCATCGTATACGGAGAGGAACCGGCAGAACTGTTCTCCTCAGCGGGGGCTGCCGTAGGAAGCCAAAACGAACAAGGAGGTCGCCGGGTAAACATCCCAGAAAACATCGTGTTGGAAGCGGCAGAAAGTGCTCCTTCAGAAATTAAGTTAGGCGCCAGAAATCCAGACAATTCACTTCTACTTAGTGCAATTAATCCTAGAGTTTACTATGGTAGCGGGTCAGAGACTAACTATTACCTTGAAACTGTGTTAAGCACTTTCCTGCCAAAAGATAGCTCAGAAAAAGAAGAATACGTGTTTCCAACCTTTAAGCATCGAAGGGGTAAAGTGGAAGATCTTTGCAGAGTTGCTCACCTGGCGGATCATTTAGAAAACCTGGACTTTTTCATTCGACCAATTAATATTCAAGATGAAGATATTACTGATGAAAACCAAGACGTAAACAAGTTTTTTGCTTCTCTGGATAATATTAACAAACACGTAATGGCAGGGATTACTAACCTTCAAAAAATGAAAGATGTTATAAAGTTGGCCCAGTTTGTAGCTGGAGGTGAACAAGAACTCTTAGAAAACCCCATAATTTCCTTTATCAGCTCAGTGGCAAAGAGCCCTCTCCAAATTGGAGAAGATTCAGCTTTGAGAATGCTTGCTGCTAACCGTCACCATCTGCCAGTAGTTATTTCCAGCAGTCCTCAAGGAGGTTCTACCGCTCCCATCGACGAGATGGGAATAGTGAGCATGATTAATGCAGAAATATTATCCAGCGTAGTACTTAGCCAGCAAGCTTCAAAGGGAGCTCCAGTTATTTACGGCAGTGTTCCAGTAAGAGCCAGGATGGATAATTTGCATGATATGTACGGAGCACCAGAATTTAACCGCTATAACGTTTACTGTGTACAAATGTCTCGTTATTACGGTATCCCTTGCTATTCTACCGGGGGAGTTTCCGATGCTTACGTTCCCGGTATCCAGGCTACAGTGGAAAAAACCCTTTCCCATTTATACGTAGCCCAAAGTGCCCCCGCTTTAGTGCATTACGCCTTTGGCCTGTTATGGGAAACCCAAACCTTCTGCCCAGAGCAAGCAGTGCTGGACAATACTCATATTGGAATGGCTAAGAAAATTTTGGAAGATCCTCATATCTATACTGAAAAACAAGACAAAATAGTAAACACTATAAAAGAAGTAATGGAAGGTCCTTACCGGATATTCGCCAAGGACGCTAGTGAGCACATCCGCTCAGGAAAAATATTTATGGGATATCCTTTCGAGGGAGGATCAGAAAAAGATGACACCATGATAAAAGTTAAAGAAGAAACAGAAAGGCTGTTTTCACAGCCTCGCAATCCATTGCCGGAGGAGGTAAGAAACCAAATCTTCAATGAAATCCCCGGCTTGCTACCTCGTTTAAAATAGTATAGCAATAAACAACTTATCTTTGGCGTCAGCAAAATTAATTAAAATATTTGATTAAATCCCAAAAAGCCGCCTATATGGAACTTATTGCCCCAAGGGCGGCTTTATTAATCATAACCATATCAGCATCTAAACCAACCTTACTATATGCTTCACTCTACTATCTCTGCTCGAGCAAAAGTACGACTCACCTCTTGAATTTCTACTTTTTTCTTTTGTCCCACCGAATCCCCTCCCTGATTTACATCTAAAACAAACCCGTGCATACGGGCAATTCCATGTTCCGGATTAACCGAATGAGGTTCTTCAATCAACACTTCATAAACTTC